>NZ_BAAFZI010000011.1:0-59059 GCF_045862175.1 Lacticaseibacillus salsurae
CTTGCTCAGTGCTTTTTTGCGTGTAGCTTTGCTTTTCTTCGGTTCTTGTACTTGAGCTGCGGTTGCGCTCTGGTCGCTTTGATCCCCAGTGTGCTCTGGGACGAAGAAAACACTGGCATCCTCATTCGAGAGGGTGCCTTGTTCAGAGTGAATCTCTTCTGAACGATTGCCATACACAAAACGTTGAAATCGGGCAAGCTGCTCCAAAAGATCGGCGTTTTGTTCCTCTAATGCTTTAACTTGGTCACGTAGTTTGCTTATCTCGGTTGCGTCGCTTGGCATCGCACTTGCCACCATTCGTAGTTGATGGTGTGAGTGTACCACTTGAAAAGCTTATTGCCTAGCGCTTTTCACCTCTTTTTTACTTGGCCAAAACGGCCGCACGCTCGCGTCTAAAGACCAACCTGAAAGTAGCCGGGTCAATTGCTTGGCATGTAGCTTTCTGACTTCATCTTGATTTGTTGGCCACTGAATCCGACCATCTTCGATACGCTTATACAAAAGCACAAAGCCATCGCCGTCCCAATAAAGTGCCTTGAACCGGTCTTTGCGAGTACCGCAAAAAAGATACAACGCATGGTTGTATGGGTTTAGTTCGAATTGTTCTTTCACGACATCGACGAGACCATCGATGCCGCGCCGTAAATCAGTTTTGCCACAGACCAAATAGATGCCGCGAAGCTGGCGCATATCAATGAGCACGATCAAACACCGCCTTCATCAAAGCATCCAAGATATAGCCTTGGATGTGGTTGTATACGATGACTGACTCATTATCGGCCAACTTGATTTGCAGTGCTTTGGACGCTACCGCCGCCGGACGAGGCAGGTTAGGTTGATCCATCTTGATTTGGACGATATCGGGTTTATCTGACATAAAAAATACCTCACCATAATTGATGAGGTCAGTGTACCGCTGGAAATTTGATTAGGGAATCCGTGCTGTTATCTCCTGCTTACTCTAGTCCAGTGGTCACCGCCATGAAGCCTTACCTTGAATCTTTATATTAACCATCAAAACCAGCCGTAACTCACGGCTGGTTTTTTTATTTGGTGGGACGAATTGTCAACTCAAGTGCAACTTTTTACCTAGGTAAACTTCAGATGGGGTTTTCCAGCCTAAGACCTTGCGTGGTCGGTTATTCAGTTGTTCAACGAAAGCTTCTATGGCCTCATCACTTTGTAAGTTTAAGTCTGTGTTCTTTGGAAAGTATTCTCGAATGAGCCCATTGGTGTTTTCATTTGTTCCTCGTTGCTGTGGCGCATGAGGATCAGGGAAGAAGACCTTTGTGTTGAGTTCTTGGGCTAGTTCACGATAACGTGCAAATTCGGTCCCTCGGTCTGGAGTGACGGTCCTCACGCGATTGCTTGGCTGTGCGCCAAGGAGAGTCACCATTGCGTCCTTGACGTTATCCGCGTTGACCTTTGGAACGCGCATCGAAAGAAGGAAGCGTGACTTGCGATCAACGAGCGTGACGAGGGCGGAACGGCCGGTCTTGCCTCGGACCGTGTCGCCTTCCCAGTGACCAAACCAGCTACGCTTCTCCGCTGAAACAGGGCGTTCATGGATTGATGGGACATCGTTGAATCGACCCCGCCGCTCATTGATGGTTCCTTTCACTTTGCGGGTCTTACCGCGATGTCGCAGTTGCCGAGGAAGGCCACGTGCGCCATGACTCTTTAATGGGATCCCAAGATTGTCGCGATAGATGCCTCGATAAATTGTCGGATAGCTGATTTTAATATCGCTATTCTCGTGTCGCAATCGTCCTGCAATTTGTTCGGGAGACCAGTGGTATCGTGTGATAAAGGTGATCACGCATTCACGCACTTCTGGGCGGTCGAGAATACGATGACGCCGGCAGCTCTGTCGGACGCCCTGATAGCGGACATAAGCGTCTGCCACAGAATAGTTTTCCCAACCGCCATTGCGTGAAACCTCGCGACTAATGGTGCTCTTAGAACGACCGATTTTCTTGGCGATTGCTTCTTGTGTCCATCCATTATTGATTCCCAACAGTATCGTTTCACGTTCTTTTAAGGTAAGATGTTTGTACGGACTCATAGTCGAGTTCTCCTTGTATGTGATCTTGTGGTGATTTCATTGTACAAGGACTCAGGCTGTGAGTCTTTTCTATTTGGCTAATTTGTTGCACTTACATTGTAAATCCGTCGGTCAAAAAAAAAGCCTTCAAACCGCACATTCAACCAACGAATGTGTGATTTGAAGGCCCTTGGTGATGAAGCGCCAGCTTGGTGTTAGTCATTTTCAGTTAATGCATCCGCTGCGGCCACCACGCCATCAAGCAACGCGGCTAAGGATTTGCGCACTGGCGCCCCTAATTCTTGTTGGTGATACACGACTTTGGCCGTTGGATCTCGGAGCTGATGGCGCAAAGCACTCAATTCTGTATCCACCGAACGCGTCGGATATGGCGTTCTTAAATCTGAGTTCCCAACCAAATAATCGACTGAGACATTAAAGTACTGGGCGATTTTGATCTTGGTTTCATCGTCTGGCTCCCGCAAGCCTTGTTCATACATGGAATAGGTACTGGTGCCGATGCCAAGCATCTTGGCAATATCTACTTGTCGCGTTCTCGGCTGTTCATGCCGGAGGTCTGCGAGGCGTTCTGCATTCACACGCGCCACCTATTATATATAACGTGGAAGAATGTCGATGACACTAGTAAAGAATCATATATCCTTTCATTAGTATTTTGTTGATGGAACAGAAATCGATACCCTTTTTACCAACGCGACGTTGCTGCAAACGATTGCGGTCAGCACACTGCGGCGCGAATCAGCCTTTACCCCCTATTATGCCTGTGCATATTGTCAAAACTGCTTCGATCATCAGTGGTACTACCTTGCTTGCGTCGGCAAAAAATCAAATCAAACTCATGAGCACGTCTTCCACTTGGTTACTACGCACTCAAAACAACCAGGGCTTATGACCTCAGCGTAATACACTTTTGAGAATATTTCGGTTTTTATGCAAATCGTGTGTCTTGAACCGTCGCGACGCGTCTTGTGTTTCACAAGTTGCGTTTTAGCCAACAGATGTCACGTCAAACTGCACGATAAACAATTTAATTTGGTGATTTAAGCACACCTGAACTCATAATCTGAAATAAAAAAAGCCTTATTTCGTTAATAATCGAAACAAGGCTTTGGTATTTAATCCGTGATCAAGGTATCACGACCGGCATCTTTGGCTGCGTATAAGTTCGCATCTGCACGGGCAATGGTGTGATCGTTTTTCGTGTCTTCGGCAACGACGCGAGTGATGCCAGCAGAGATCGTTAAATGTAGCGTGACGCCAGCAGTTTTAACAGTGAGCTGGCGCAAATGCGCCATATACCCGTCAATAAGCGCGCGCGCTTGGGCATCAGTGGCGCCACCATAGATCAGCACGCTGAACTCTTCGCCGCCGGTGCGGTACACATCAGCTGGAAACGCGCCAGCATCCAAATAAGCTTCCAGATCTTTGGCAAAAGTCTTCAACACATCGTTGCCGGCTAAATGCCCATAAGTATCGTTGACGCGTTTGAAATGGTCGATATCGATCATCACCAAGTGCACCGCAGGCATCGTGCCATCGGCTGACAGCTGGCGATAACGGGTAAAGTCAGTGGTAAATTTACTTAAATTACGCACCCCAGTCAACGCGTCATGTTGGTTGTCGTATTGTAAATTGGAAGTTTCGCGTTTGCGGTACACCAGCAAGTGATCATAAGCATGGGCCAAGACGATCACCGCGATAAAAGCCGCCGCCACCATCAACGTTTGGCCCAGTTGGTAGTGATAGCTGTACATGTCAAACAGCCAATAGATCAAGCTGACCACGATCAACACTGGCGCATGGCGAAACCAGTTGGCTTTGATCCAATCTTGATGATCGTTCAACGGGATCAGCACCAATAATGTGCCGATAAACCCAAGCGTCGCGCCGATATCCCAATTCCAAAACGGCCAAAAGCTGAAAAATACCGCCACTAATGACCAGCGAAAGACTTTGCGATCTTTCAAGCGCTTGGAGACATAGATCAACGCCCCATTGCGAAGCGCATTGGCAGTCCAAGAGTAGGTGGTGCCAAATAAACGTAGCATTCGCACGAAAAGCATGATCGCCACCACATACACAGCGATCATCACCGCTGCCGAAACATGGCGGTGAAACCAGCGTAACATTAAGTCTGGACCCAGATCTTCAACGATCTCCAAAGACGCCACGAAGCCGATCATGAAAAAGAACGTCCAAAAGAACGTATTACCAACAAGTTCCATTCTGGCACATCCCTATTTTTAATCATCCTAAGTCAATAATAATATGCATTTATAAGCATACAACATTTTATGCCGTAAATACACGGTTAGACCCATTCAATTTCAGAATTATAGGACCCGTTGACACCTGATCAAGGCCAAAAAAAATGCCGCTGATTTCAGCGACAATCCTTTTACTTCGTCCCAGTGCCGATGCGGTCACGGCCGGCAGCTTGAGCAGCCAATAAGTTGGCTTCCGCGCGGTGATACAGCTCACGCGCATGGTGATCTTCTTCTTGCCGCGTGGCCACGCCGATGGTGGCGGTCACGGCAATGGCGTCACTATCGGCTAGTGGGATCAACACCTCGCGAATGCGCGCTTGGCAAGCTCGCGCCACTGCTAATGCTTGCGCCGCATTGGTATGAGGTAAGATCACCATGAATTCTTCGCCGCCAATGCGCGCCAACATGGCTTGTGGGGCGATCGTTTCCAGCGTTGCTTGCAAGGTGTCGACAAATACGATCAGCACTTGATCGCCAACAGCGCGGCCGAAGCGTTGATTGACCGGTTTGAAGTGATCGATATCTAGCGCCAATAAGCTCAGATCCTCTGCTTGCACAAAGCGGTGGGTCAACGCTTTGCGAAAACTCAACCAATTATAAGCATCAGTCAAGCCATCAAAGCGGACCGCACGCGCATTGGCCCGATCGATCAAGCGCTCGCGGCGCAACAGCAACATATAAGTGAAGCTGCCTAACGTGGCAACCACAAAGCCGATCAGTAACGCGGCTTTCATGGTGGCTAAAATCGCCCAACTGGCTTGCATCAGCACCCAAAAACCGCCGCCAGCAACCAACGTCGCCAATACGTGGATCATCATATGGTCGTCAAAAGGTGAAAAATAAACTTGCGCCACTGCCAACCAGCATAAGTAAATGACGACGGCTAAGCCTAATTGCCAATCGGCACCGCCGACTAACACCGCAAACAAGCCGAAGTTAAGCAATACCGTTGGGATCACTGCCGGCAAGGTTTTCAACGCGTTGGTGAAATTCAATGCCACCACCAGCTGGATATCCACCAACAGCGCTTGGGCAAAGCCACTGGTAAAATGCGCCGAGCCTAACAACAAAGCGGCGATCACCACTTCATACGCGCCATAGATCAGTTCATGACGCCTTGGGTAGCCGGCTTGCTTTTGCGCATCAGTATCGAGGCCATGCACCAATCGCTGCCAACCGCCGATGACGCCAATATTAAAAAATGTCATCACCAAACTGGCAACGATCGCTTGATCAATCATATATTTTCCTCATAAACGCAAAAAGGCCATCGCACTGATGGCTTTTTGCGGAACTTATTGCCAATTGAATGGCTCGTATATGCACACACATCACTGATTAGTCGATGATGGTTTGGGGGAAGATCATCGAGAAACCTGTACAAGAGCAAAACGGCCCGTCACAGCAAGTATCGAAATACTCCTGCGGACGGGTCGTCCTAAGCGTGCCATAAGGCCTGTGCTTAGGTGAGCGGTTAAATTCACTTGTTCTTGATTACTTATTCATCATATCGCTAAAGCCTATCAAAGGCAAGCTTTTTTAAAACAAAATTTTCTAACCGCAAGTGGTTCCAAACTTACACCACACCAATGCATTAACGCGCACCTTTCATTCGATCGCGTCAGTCAACGTCCACTTCAGCTTGGCTGTATAACTGCCGGCAGTATTACCGGCAGGAATATGCAAATGTACAGCAGACGACGCAAATTCCGTCTTGAACGTGCCTGCTGAACCATTGCGACTGGCTTTGACCAAAGCCGCCGCATCCCCACCAGTGGTGATGGTGGTATCGGTGACTGTTGGCGCTGTGGCCACAGAGTCGCGATCGCTGTTTTGCGCTGCTGTCGCATCAAAAGTCAATTGTGCAGAATGGATCTGTTGGCTGTTGTCGGCATTCGTAAAATCCGACGCCGCCACAGAAACGCTCCACGCATTGGCAAAACCAGGATTTGTCACTGCCACTGGCGCGTCAACGCGATCTGCGGTGACGTCTTGAGCAGATGATGAAACCTCAGTTGAGCTGAAGTCGATGGTCGGCATGTCGCTGGCAGCGATCGCGCTGTCTTTGGGCATTGTGAACGTGACACAAGCTTTTGACGTTTGCACGTCATCAGCAAAAACCGTGAGCGGTGTGCCTAATGCACACCATGTTGCCATTCCTGCGGCAAGCGCAGAAAGGTACACGAAAGAAAGGTGCTTGTTCATTAACGATTCCCCCAAACCGGTTAGTGACAAGTGGTGCTAATATACGCATTAATACACTACTGTTATATCATACAGGTCTCACAAATACTAGATAAATATGAATTAATTTTAATAATTTCGCTTTCATATTCACCGGCACGATATCAAATTTTGCTATTCAAAACGTGTGAAAGCCGCATTGGTAGCGGTTTCCTAATTTCCGCCATGTTATTTTTAGTTGGTCAAAAGCAATTTTATTTTTTTGCCATAATTCCGTCATACCGCACTTTATCACCATCATTTCAGTCATTCCTGTTGTCACCCTGACCGTTTATGGTGTGATAAAACGATTTTGACCGTTTCATCAAAATCATGATTTTTATTCAAAAAAAGCAAGTCGATATCCGAAAAATGGACATCGCTTGCTTGTGCACGATCTAAATCAGTTTTTAATGACGCCGCTGCCGGACCAACATGAGGCTCAAGGCGATCACTGCCAGTAACAATAATCCTAAAATGATCCCACCACCGATCAACAGCCAATGAAATGGCGATACTTGCTGATCAACTGCCGTTTGATTCAACTGCCGCGCTTGCTTGGCGGTAATGGTAAAGACTTTGACGAAATGAAATTTCTGCGTGGCCGTCGTCGCTTGCAAGTCCATATGGTAATGTCCTGCCACCAGCGGCGTATTGTTGGTACTGATCGGAAAGGCAAACGTGCTGTTTGGCGCCATGGCCATGTCGGCTTTTTCATAACGGATATAGGTTTGCTTGGCGCCAGCTTTGGTGATCTTCACCTTGAGCTTAAGTTGATGGATCGGCGTTGGCGTGATATTTTCCAGCGTCGCAGTGATGGTGTTGCGGTAATTCAGCTGATGCGCAGCCACGCTTTTCAAAGTAAGCTTTGGGGTGATCCCAGCATAATTGCCTGATTCTTGTAGCGCTAAGCCCACCACATAGGCATACTCATTGGCCATTGTCAGCCCTTTTTTCGGCTTTGGCGCTTGCGGCGTGTCCAATTCCGTCACTTGAATGCCGCCTAACACCAACCCTTGCCAAGGCGTTTGCGGAATGGTCAACTTAACGCTGACAGTTTGTTTTTGTTCGGCTGGCACTTTCACCACGAACGGTTTCGGTGTCATGGTTTCAATATCTGCCGCCAGCGACTTGGCACGCGGTTGGTGATGTTTGGTGTAGTCGATCTCTCCATTGGTATTAGTGGTCGCACGATCAACGGCAATGCGGTAGCGATGCGCGGTTTGGTCGGTGTTGTTGATCACCAGCTTTAACTTTTGAGTTTGGCCAGGCGCAACTTTCAATGAAAAATACGACACATTGGGATCGGCTTGATTGCTAGGCAATTGTGCCGCAACGGAAAAATGCAAACTGGCAGCTTGAACCGGTTGTTTCGACCAACAAGCCAAGCTGATCAAGGCGACCAATAAGCAGAATAATTTTTTCATGGCACCCGATCCTTTCTTTCTATGAACAGTTTAGCGGACTTTTTTGCGCCGCGCAGTGAAAATTTGCCGCTGACAAGGCTTAGAAAATGACAAATCACCAAAAGCTAGTATGGTAAGTCTTGGAGGTGACATTATGGAAACGCCGCGGGTCTATTACAATACCATCACCATCACCAAGTCGCACTTCAGCTTCATTGTGGGCTTGATCCAAGAAGTTTATGACCATCGGGTGCACCAGCCGGCACGCACACGATGGCTACTGGCTTATCAGCCAAATATCGGCGGGCCAGAGCCAGCTTTGCCAGTGCGCAACGAGCGCTTGCATGTGATGACGGCAACAGATTGGCAACAGTCCAATCAGCGCGCATTGCCGTCAATGGTCAATGCTTATTTTCGCGAACATGATCACACCGCAGTGGCAACTTACTTCAGTACCTATATCCCGCAAAATCCCCAACCGCCGCTAGATCACATTATTGCTGGTAGCGACTGGCCCACTGAAGTCCAAAAAGCCCAACAACTGTTGAAGATCGACTTGGCCGCCTTTATCCTGCACAAAACGCCGACTTTGCCGCAAGCGCCTTTAGCCTTCAAAACGCTGGGCTATTTCACCAGCTGACCAATAAAAAAGCGGAGAAGTGATCTCTCCGCAAGCGGCATTAATCAACCGTTAAAATCGTTTCTAATAACACATCAAAAGCTTCCAGCGGCCATTGCGCCGTCGCGTAAGTCATCACCGGTGCCGCAAGCGCCACAGTTGGCCCTTTGTATTGCGCCAAAAACCGGTCATAATAACCACCACCAAAGCCGATCCGGGCATGCGAATCCAATGCATAAGCGATCCCTGGCACGATCAATAAATCTGGCTGGTTATCCACTTTAGCCGCGGCATAAGGCGGCTCTGGGATCCCAAAGTTACTTTTGATCCGCTGATTTGCCCCAGGATCTGGCAAAAAATCCATTTGGCGATGCGGTAAGCATTTCGGTAACAACACGACTTTGCCAGCTTGTTGTGCGGCTTGGATTAAGGCTTCAGTCGGCACTTCGATCGGGCTGGAAACCGTTAACCCCACCGTGTGGGCGTGTTGCCACTGCGGCAGTGCCGTTAATTGGGTGATCAAGTTTACTGCGGCTTGTTGCGTTTGGCTCGCTGCTTGTTGCATTCTTTTGATCTGGGCATCACGAAATGCTTTTTTCTCCAACGCTAGGCCTCCTTGATTTTTTTCCATTATAACAGCCGTGCAGTTGTGCACGGCTATCTGATCCATTTAGAAATTCCAATGTAGCTGGTTGCCTTTAGGGAGCGGCGCAGGTTTGGCCAAGAAGTAGCCTTGCAAAATGTCGCAAGGATAATCATGCTCCAGTTCCGCCACCCCAGGTCCGGTTTCGATCCCTTCAATGGCCAAGACTTTATGATGGGTGACGGCGATATTGTACCAATAATTCAACTTTGAGGCGATGTCTGAAATGTGATCGAATGGGCGCAAGTTCTGTAGCGCAAATTTATATTCGTCCACATATGGCGATAACGCCTCAACCAAAGTCAGATCATTGCTGCCAGTGCCAACATCATCGATGCACACTTCTAAGCCGGCATCATGGAACCGCTTGGCGCCGCGTTGCAACTGCGCCAAGGTCACTTGGGCATCGGGACGCTCGGTTAATTCGGTGATCAACTTGATCGGTGTGCGCGATTGTGCCAACGCCACGGCATCGACATACTCTGGATCGATGAATTGCCGCTGCTCTAAGTTGAACGACACCAATTTCGTGGTGAAGTCCAAATGCAACAGCGCTTCTGATAACATGCGCCGAATATCGATCGCCGAAATCGTATTGAAATCTCCTGGTAGCGACCACTGTCCATCTTCATATTCGCGCGCAAATAATTCATAGCCGATATGTTGGCGACTGCCATCGCCAGAGAACTTAGATTGTCCGATAAACCGTCGCATGCCCATCACCACCCCGGAAAACGCTTCATTACCTTCACTGAATATTATACTGTAAAACCCTGCAATGTGTGCAGATTTGCTTAAAAAGGTGCACACATCGAATAGTCGAGTTTAATTTTACCAAATCGTCCGTTATATTGTGAACTTGTTTACTAAAAAAGTCTTCATCGCCACCCTGCGTTCGGGTTTTGATGAAGACTTTTTGGCGGGTCGACTTAACCTAAGACTTGCTTGGCTAAGGCGAAATCGCCAACAGTTGCTGAAGAGTTATTCGGCATTTTAGACGTGACGATCAAATCTGCCAGATCTGGGGTCGCTACATAGCCGTTGTTGTACTTTTCAAAATATTGGCGCACCATCGGCAATTCCGCATCCGATAATACCGAACCACCTAAGATCATTTTTGCTGGGCGCAAGGTCACATAAGTATTGAACAGCATTTGAGCGATATAATCGCTGATAAATTCAAACACTTTGTTATCGCGTGGCAAGTCTTGTCCAGGGATCCCCGTGCGGCCTTCAAGCGAAGGCCCTGCCGCCATGCCTTCAAAGCAGTGGCGCCCGTGAAATGGGCAAGTGCCTTGATAATCATCATCAGGCCGCGGCACACATAGCGCATGACCCATTTCGGCATGGCCAGTGCCACCGATGAACTTACCATTTTGAATGGCGCCGCCACCGATGCCAGTGCCAATGGTGAAGTAAACCAATGAATCGACATTTTTGCCAGAGCCGGCAATATATTCGCCATAAGCTGAGGCATTCACATCAGTGGTGAATGCGATCGGCACGTTCAATGCAGCCTTTAAGGTGCCGACCACATCAGCACCGGCCCAGCCAGGCTTTGGGGTGGCTAAGACTTGGCCATAAGTGGCTGATTTTTCGTCAATATCAATCGGGCCAAATGAGCCGATGCCTAATGCCGATACCGGATGTGCCGTGAAGAAATCCACACATTTTGCCAAAGTTTCTTTAGGCGTGGTGGTTGGGAACTGCGCCTTTTCGATAATGTTGAGCTCGGCATCACCAACTGCGACGACAAACTTTGTGCCACCAGCTTCAATGCTACCAAATAATTGTTTTGTCATATGCGTAAGCGCCTCCAAGTTTTGGTTATAGCTTATCACAAAATCCCGCCTAAAAAAATGGACCGTTTGCACAAAGTTGGCATATGGGAAAATGCTGAGCGGCAGTGAATCAGCTAAAAGCACTTTGGGGTTGCTCTGGATCGTCGAGCGCTTCAAAGCAACGCCAATGTCGCTAGCTACGCCCCAGCACTCGCGCCAAAATGCGGCGCAAGCACTGAGGCTAGGCTACCGAGTCGACTAAAAGCGCTTTGAAGCGCTCTGGGTATACAAAAGACCAGCGACCGCTATAAGGGTCGCTGGTCCATCTATCGTTTCACGCCCACGATCTTATCACATGTAGAAGATCGTCACTACCACTATCCGTCATCCCACAAACGGTTGTGCAAGAGATGCTCCCAACTCTTGCAAACATAGTATAGCAGGTTTAGAAAGCGCTGTCACGTTTTATGCTTGGGCCCGTACGCGTAAGCGCCGATAATCGGCTTCCCAATGATCGCCATGCCAAAGTTTAGGCGCTAAGGCGTCATCGAGTTGGTCAAATAACGTGGCTTGTTGTTCCGGTGTCAATGGTTCTAAGTCGCTAGCAAAAAATTGGGCGACAAAGTGGCGCAACCCTTCGCGCCCATTTTTCAATGGGGTCGGGCGGTCAAACACGTCGATGTCCACTTCTTGAAAGCCGTGGCGCTGCAATAAGTCGCGATATTCATCTTCAGTTGGAAAATAAAACGGTGAGCGGTACTCACTGCCTAATTTGGCCAATTGGGCACTCACGCCGTCAATAATGGTTTGAATATTGCCAGCAGCGCCAAATTCGGCTACTAACACACCATTAGGCTTCAGTAGCCGATGCATCACATTGGCTAAGCGGTCTTGCGCACGGATCCAATGGAAACATGCATTTGAAAATAAGGCGTCATACTGCGCTGGCTTGCCGGCGAAATTCAAAATATCACCGAGTTTAAATTCCACCGCTGGAAAATGTGCGATGGCTTTATCCAGCATGGCTTCACTTTGATCGATGCCAACGACATCAAATCCAGCTTCAGCAAGTGCTTGGCTCAATTCACCGGTCCCACAGCCGATGTCTAATACTTTGCCTGGTGCTTTAGGCATTTGCGCCAACAACGCTTCACCATTCTTAAAGACAAAGTCATGTTCGGCATCATATTCTGTTGCATCCCATTCCATGCTGCGCCACTCCTTAAAATTTAGTTAGAACATTATTATCTTATCATAATTTGGCGAGTTTGTCCGATTTGGCTATCTAGGTGTGTTTCACGTGTAACAATTTACCTGCCATCCAGCACGAAAAAAGCCGGTTTCCCGGCTTAAAGTAACTTGAAGCGTTGTAAGGCCAACGCGACGCCATTATCGTTATTCGTCGCCGTCACGTAATCAGCATCGGCGCGCAACGCCGGTTCAGCATTGCCCATGGCGATCTGCACCCCAGCGAAATCCGCCATGCGCACTTCGTCATAGTGACAACCAAAATATACAATGTCCCCGGCATACAAGCGATAGCGCGTCATGATGTAGTCGATTCCGCGCGTGGGCCGCGCATCGCGGCTGACGATATCCAACTGGCGATCGCCGACTGGCACCACGCGAATATCGCGCAAATGCAAGCGATGTAAGAAATCGGCGACAGCTTTGACTTGTTGGGCTTGCGCCAGACGCAAAGAGATCATGTACACTTCTTTGAGCTTGGCATCAAACAGATCTTGCATCGGCAACACGGCCAAACGTTTGCGCCCTAGCAACTTGTAGCGTTCGCCAGCGGCTTCTTTGACAGCATAGCCATGCAGTGCGTCAAACACACTAATGCCTAGCTCCGGAAAACTAGCCAATAATGAGCGCACCAATGCCATCATGGCCAAAGGCGCCAGCGGCCACGCACCAAGTAGCCCTTTTTTGCCAGTGCGTGGCGCATAGATCAACGCCCCATGAAAAGCGATTTGCGGCGCGTCAGTTTGAAGCCTTTTTAACACGCCGTTGAGTTCAAAAGGGGCGCGGCCAGTGATGATCGACAGCGGCGCGCCTAAATTATTCAACGCTGAAGCCGTCGTCGTGGTCAAGTTGCCTAAGTCATTGAGCAACGCGCCATCTAAGGCCGTAAAAATATATTTTGCGATGGCGCATCACCTCCTAAAATAGACAACGTTTACATTCTAACACTGCAATAGTCTGGAACCTAGCGAATTTGTAGGTACAACTCATCTTTTCCCTTTATTTTCGCGGTTTTACCCTTCAAACTGCCAGCTAGTGGTCAAGTCATAAGGCTTTTCTGGCAACAAGGTGATCGCCGACCAATCTAAGCCACTCGCTGGCGGGATCTGCGCTTCTAACGCCACGCCAGCATGGGCGCCAATGTTATGGGCGATACCAGTATGATCGAAGTGGTTAGCCGTGTACACCACGATGCCAGGCGCCGTGGTGGTCAAGTGCATTTTGCGGCCACTTGCTCCCACCAAAGTCGCGGCTTGCGCTGACTTGTTTAAAAAGGGATGGTCGAACCCAGCACCATCGAGCACTTTTGGCATCACGTCGCCTAAGCGCTGACCATGGGTGAAATCAAATGGCGTGCCAGCAACTGGGGCCCAGCCATCGATCGGTAAGTGATCCGTCAACGGCGCGTAATAATCACACGCCAATGTCAACGTGGTGTCATCAACCGTTGAGCCTTCGCCGTCTAACGCAAAATAAACATGGTTCGTCGGGTTAAATAACGTTGGTGCATCAGTGGCCGCCTGCACGTGGTAAGTCAATTTGTCGTCGTCATCCAACCGATACGTCACTGTGACCAAAACATTTCCCGGGAAATGATTATGACCGGCTGGATCCAACAAAGTGAACGTCACGTCATCATAAGTCTCAAACTCTCGGTAGCTGCCAGTAAAGACTTGGGTATCCAAGCCTTCTGCCCCACCATGGATCGCGTTTTCGCCTTCACCTTTAGGTAAAACGATTTCCTGATCGCCAAAATGCCACACATGCCCAGGCAAACGGCCGACCACCCGGCCGACTGTGCCGCCTAAGAAATTGCGTTCTTGGTCGTAGGCTTGCGGGCTGTCCAAAGATAAGATCAAATTATCGCCTGCAGGGGTCAACACCTTTTCCAAGGTCGCCCCGTAATTTAAAAGTAAGACTTTTAACCCGTTGTGGTTAGTCATCGCGAATTCATATTCTTGTTCGCCGTTTTTCGTACCGTAATGCGTCATGGTCACTGTCATGATACCGATCTCCTTTGTGATTGGGATATGTTTAATATACCCTTTTGGCCGCTGGCGTCAACGCTTACATAAACTGGGCAATTCTTGGACAGACCCCGCTTGCTGGCATATGATAAAGAAGGAGAAATTGTTGAAAAAGCTTGCGTCATCGGAACAAATGTTCGATAATAGAAGATAGTAATCACCCAGGAGGGATATCAATGGCATCTAAAACAACCAACTCACGTGAAAACGTCAAAGAGATCACCGACGCCGACGCACGCCAAGTCGCTTTGGACAAAGCATTAAAGAAGATCACCAAAGAATTCGGCGATGGCGCCGTCATGAAAATGGGCGAAAAAGCCTTAACCAATGTTGAAGTCGTTTCAACTGGGATCTTATCA
Source organism: Lacticaseibacillus salsurae (assembly GCF_045862175.1). Lineage (NCBI taxonomy): Bacteria > Bacillati > Bacillota > Bacilli > Lactobacillales > Lactobacillaceae > Lacticaseibacillus > Lacticaseibacillus salsurae. Next base: position 14,639 of record NZ_BAAFZI010000011.1, read on the forward strand.
TTGGATGCAGCCCTTGGCGTGGGCGGTTTCCCACGTGGCCGCGTGGTCGAGATCTACGGCCCAGAATCCAGTGGGAAAACCACCATTGCTCTACAAGCTGTGGCTTCTGTGCAAAAACAAGGCGGGATCGCCGCTTATGTTGACGCCGAAAATGCCATGGACCCCACTTATGCCAAAGCCCTTGGCGTCAACATCGACGAATTGCTGTTGTCCCAACCTGACACTGGTGAACAAGGCTTAGCCATCACTGATGCGTTGGTATCTTCTGGGGCCGTGCAGATCGTCGTCGTCGATTCTGTCGCCGCTTTGACCCCTAAAGCTGAAATCGATGGTGAGATCGGCGATCAATTCGTCGGCTTACAAGCGCGGATGATGAGTCAAGCTTTGCGTAAGCTCACCGCACAGATCTTCAAGTCACAAACGATCGTGATCTTTATCAACCAGATCCGTGAAAAAGTCGGCGTGATGTTTGGGAACCCTGAAACTACCCCAGGCGGCCGGGCGTTGAAGTTCTACGCCACCATCCGCTTGGAAGTGCGTGGGACCAAACAGATCAAAGTCGCCGGCGAAGACGACCCCATCGGTAAAACCACTACCATCAAAGTCGTTAAAAACAAAGTTGCCCCGCCATTTAAGAAGATCGAAACCACGATGACTTATGGTCACGGGATCGAACCTGTTGATGACATGTTGAACTTAGCGGTCAACCATGATGTCATCAAGAAGTCCGGTTCTTGGTACAGCTATAAAGACGAACGCCTTGGCCAAGGGGCGCCAAATGCTGTCAACTTCTTGCGTGAACATCCTGATATGCTCGATGAGATCACGACCAAAATGCGCAAGCTCTTGTTTGACCCAGAGCCTGAAGCAGACGCTGATAATGATAGCAAAGCTGACAAACCCGCTAACAAAAAGTCTGCCGCTGCCAAACCTGCATCTGCTAAAGCAGCTGACAAAGCCGATGATCCTAAACCTGAAACGATCAAGCCTGATGTTTCATTTGATGATGACAAAGACTCAAATGATCACAATAACGGCGACGGTCCGATCCAATTAGTTTGATCCCACAATTTCTCCAACAAGGCTGATTTTAGCCCAACACCTACGCGCCAACGTGTCACGCATTCAACTTTTGAATGTGCGATGCGTTGGCGTTTTTATCTGCCCTTTTTTCACATTGCTAACGAACAATTTTGTTAGATGGTCTCACTTGCCTTGCACGCCTGCGCCTGCACGCCCATAATTAAAGCGATAACAAGATCTGGGGGGAGCGTTTTGCACAGTGTTTCTTGGCCTAATTATTTGGTGATCGTGATGCCGCTATTTGCCTTGATCTTCAGCGTCCAATCACAAATTCGCTATCATCGCATCAAGTTCTGGTTTGTCGTCACGGCTTTGGCGTTTACCACAGTGATCTCATTGGCGTTCACGACATTAGGCGAGCTGGCGTTTGGCATCGTGTGGAGCTTATTTTTGTTTCAGCGCCATCGCAATGAAGTGCTGGCTTTCTTATTGATGTGGGAAAGTTATTTGATGTTGACCAACTTCATGGTGATCGCCATTAACGTTGGCGCCAAGATCTGGCCGCAAGCGCGCTCCGGTTTAGATCTGGCGATCCCGATCCTGATCAATGTCGGCATTTGGATCGTCGCTTGGCGCGCATGGCCGAAGCGCTACGATTTGACGACGCACTTTGCGGCGTTTAACGACGCGTCAACGCGCTTATTGTTGACTTGGTATACAGCAGCGACCACCTTGATCTTATATGGCATCCAAATCAGTTTTGAAGCGTTGAACTTGGCAGATTCCACCACTTGGCTGCTGATGGCAGAAGTGTTGCTGTTTGCCACCGCCAACGCGTTAGTGCTTTATTATGGCTTGCAAGCCTACCGCGCGAACATGCAAGCCAAGTTGACCCAACAAGCCGAAGCCTCGCGGGCCAAATATTACGCTGAACTGGAAGCCCAGCAAACCCATAACCGGCACTTATTGCACGATTACAAAAATATTCTGGCGACCTTGCAGCTCAATGACGATACTGTCGCCAATCAAGCTTTGCTGGTCCAAGCCCAACACGCCTTGGCGCAATCACAACCTGACCAAACGGTATTGGACCATATCCAATGCACGCCGCTGCGCAGTTTGTTATACCTGAAATGGACCCAAGCCGAAAATGCCAAACGTCATTTACAGATCCAAACCCAAGGCCAAATCGACTTGCAACCAGCGGACTTGGTCATGCCAGTCCTGCGTGGGGTCGGCATTTTGCTGGATAATGCTATCGAAGCCATCGCCATTGGCCAAAGTGCCGCCTGCTTACTGGAAGCCACGGACTTGCGCGTAGCCATTACGGTGATCAATCCCGTACCGCCAGATTTCTCGTTAAGTGCGCTGACGCACACTTCTAAAGGCCCAGGTCATGGAAACGGTTTGGCGATCATTCACGAACTCAGCCAAGACCCGCGCATTCAAGCACGGACGACATTACACCACCACCAACTGGCCCAAAGTTTGATCATCGAGGTGCCGCATGCTTAATATCTACCTATTAGAAGATTCTGCTCAACAACGCGAAGCTTATGCCAAGCAGGTGCAAACGACTTGTATGATCGAAGCGTTGGATGCCAAACTCACTTTAGCCACTGGCGACGCCCAAACCCTTTTAGCCCAAGACGCCCCAGATGACAGCTTATACTTATTGGATATTGAATTAAGTGGGCAAGCCTTATCTGGCATCGACGTGGCCAAAGCGATCCGCGCCAAAAGCTTAACTGCTGAGATCATTTTTATCACTAGCCATCCAGAAGCGGCGCTGTTGATCTTGACCAATCAGATCACGCCGATGGATCTGATCCAAAAAAATGCCGACACCTTAGCGCGAATCCATCAAGCACTAGTGGCTGCGGCTAAGCGTCATGCCCAGCGGCTGTTGCACGCACCGCAACTATTTGCCTACAGCCAAGGCGGCCAAATCAACGCCTTACCACTAGCTGACGTGATCGCCTTGCAGGTCTCTGCTAGTGAGTCGGATACGATCGAACTGATCGCCACCAACGAAATGGCCAGCTTTCGCGGCAATTTAACCGCGCTTAACACCAAATATCCCAGTTTGTTTCGTTGCCACAAAAGCGCCTTGATCAACTTGACGCAACTACGCAAACTTGACGCCAAAAACCGCTTTGCGATCATGCAAAACGGCGCGCAGATCGAAGTCAGCTTTCGCAAACTCGCCAAACTCAAACAATTACTCGGAGGCTCGCATGCTTAGTACGATTTTTTCCTTGAACCACCCACTTTGGCAGCCATTAGCCGGCGTCGCATTATTGCTGGTGGCTTTTTGGGAGCTGTATTCTGGCTACAGTGAGTTTCAGCGCCTGCGCAAGCATGGCACTCGCGCGACCAGCGGCTTTAGCGGCTTGGCGATCTATTACAGCTTCGCGATCGGAATCATTTTGATCGGCGGGGCGATCAGTGTTTTTCTCATGTGAAACGTTTGGCTTTCGATCTGCGACGTTTGGCGCAAGGTGCACTTTTTTGAATGTAAGCGTTGTATCCTTAAAGTGTGCCATGGGTGAGCTTGATAAAGGAGCGGATAAATATGTGGGAGAAATTAGCAGGTATCGCCATGATCTTAGTCGCAGGTTGGCAGTTTTTCGCGTCATTTAAACAATTTCAAAACGTGAAGCAGCATGGTAACAAAAGTACCTCATCGTTTATCATGTATGCCAATTTCTATGGGTTTTTCTTTGGCGCATTGTTGTTGATCTTAGGGTTGGCAGTTTTATTTGGAGGTTTTGACTGATGCAAACCATTCAAGCAGATCTATCACAAACACAACTATTTGCACTCCCAGATGATCCTAAATTCTTAGATCATCACGTGTTGTTATGCGGCAATATGCGCTTTGGCGAAAACAAGCTGCCGAAATCCGGTATGTTGGGATTTATGAACGTGCTACTGTCTGATATTTCCATTCAGGTGTTTGATGATCATTTGGTGTTGCATCAGCAATTGCACCAAGACCTCACCTTGACCCCAAAGTCGATCAACGTGTTCGTCAACCAAATCGACCCGCGGCAAAACGTCACCATCGGCGATCACCCAGGTCCGATCTACCGCACGATGCTACAGGTGGTAACTGACGAGCTGACTGTTTATTTGCACATCCCCAGTGCCATCGTGGGACAACATTTGCTGCTAAACCCAGGGCACTTGCCTGTACATGACTTGTTTGGTTTGGCCAAATTACCGCCAACGGACAGTGATTATGTACTCAATGATGCGATCAATGCCATCGGGTTCAAAAACTGGATCCAAGGCACTGGGTTGGAATTTCTAGCAGATTCCGCTAACGTCGCTGGCCATTATCACGTGAATGACTAACCAGACGAGACCAACGCTGCAGCGATATAGACAAACAAGGTGTCACGCGAAATCAAACTTTGCGTGACACCTTGTTTGTTTTTTGGGTAAAAGCGACTTGTACTCAGCTTTTTACAGTTGCAAATATTGCGCGCGGCTGCCACCAACATACTTTGGCCGACTGCGCAATGCCGTAACATGGGCGCCGCCGAGTTGCGTGTGGCTAGGACGCACTGGCACTTGAACGAATTGCACATGCATGCCAATGGCCGTGTCGCCGATATCGATGCCAGCTTGAGCGGTGATGTGTTCCACTTCAACCGGATCATCAAACAACTTGAATGCCGCCATTGAAGCTGACCCACCAGCATGCAGCCCTGGTACCACATTCACGATTTCAAAATGTTCTGCGCGAGCAACGCGGCGTTCCACGGCACAAGCGCGATTGATATGCTCACAGCCTTGCACCGCCAGTTCAATGCCTGCTGGACGCAATTGTGCCAATACGGTTTGCACGATCCACTCGCCGACTTCAGGATTAGACGCTTGGCCGATTTGGCCGCCAACCACTTCACTGGTCGTACAACCTAGGACGAACAAGTCGCCTTTGTGCAATTTGGCTGCAGTCAACACCTCTTGAACGGTTTGGGCAAGTTGGGTTTGTAATTCAGATTTCGTGATCATGATCGCACCTCCCTTGCCCTGTATTGTAACACCGCTGTGAGAATTTGCACGTTAAGCGCGCCGCACGCTTAATTGCTTGAGCCCAGGTAAGCTCAACATCGTCAACAAGCTGATCACATATAGCGCAGACAAAAAGCCCATCGTGATAGTCAACGTGTAGTGATCCATCAACAAGCCGATCACCACGCTGGAAAATCCGCCGATGGCTCGGCCGACGTTCATGATCACATTATTGGCTGTACTGCGAATGCGCGCAGGATATAATTGCGAGATCACCGCCCCATAGCCGCCAAACATCCCATTGGCACAAAAGCCGACCACCGCGCCGATCAAGACCAACACTGCACTGGAATGCGCCAACGTAATGGTAAACACGATCAAAGCACTCGCGGTCAGAAACAAGCCAAACGCCCAACGTGGGCCTAAGTGATCTAAAATGTTGCCAAACACCGCCATCCCACAGCACATGCCAGCAATGGTCGCCACCATCCATAACGCTGAACCAGAAACACTTAACCCTTGTTGTTTTTGCACGATCACTGGCAGCCAGTTCATCAACCCGAAGTACCCTGCGATCTGCACGATCGTCATCACCATCAAGCCTAGTGTCTGCGTCGCCAATTGCCGAGTCTTGAACAATTCAGAAAAAGCGACCCGTTCATGTTTTTGCTTGGCCACTTGCTGTGCTTGCAAGAACTGTTCAGATTCTTTAAGGTGTTTGCGGACAAAGAAAGTCAACGCGACTGGTAACACCCCGATCAAAAATAAAGCGTGCCACCCCCATAGCGGTAAGATCACGCTGGCAGCTAAGGCGGCAATAATTGCCCCGATCTGCCCGCCGATCGCCGCTACTGACGTCATGCGGCCAATGCGATCATGGTTGAACGATTCGGCGATCAACGCGATCCCAACGCCATATTCGCCACCAGCACCGATCCCAGCTAAAAAGCGCAAGCCGTAGATCATCCACAAGTTATTGGCAAAAGCCATCAACGCCGTCGCGACGGCAAAAATCAAAATCGTGTGCGAGAAAGTTTTCACGCGGCCGATCTTATCGCCTAAGATACCAAAAAGCGCGCCTCCGACCAACATGCCGACATTGGTGATCGACCCGATCAATCCTGCAGCCCCACTGGAAATGTGGAGCTCAGCGATGATCGGCGTCAATGCGAAACTCAGGAACATGATATCCATGTTTTCCAGTGAGAATCCCGATGCCGTAGATGCCATCACAAGCTTTTGCTCATGTGACATGTGGTCTAAAGCGCGCATAGAAGTTGCCTTTTGCATATGTAATTTTCCTCCAAAATGCCTGCTCTCTGACAGGCGTTATTTTGTCTGCATTAGTATGCCACTGTTTGGCGCATCTGGCAAACACTTTAGATCTAGGAACAAAAACACCGCGCCTTCAAGCATGGTGGTTCCGAGACAAAATCGTCCTCGCCTGCTCTTGTTGCACAAGCGCGATGGTCAAGTGAATCCTAAGCCAAAGCCGCAACTAACCTGTCAAAGTGAGTGCGGCTTTTCGCTTGTTTACTTTTGCCAGAGTTTTCTGACAGCCTGCACTAGTTCGCTCAAAGAACGAACTAATTTGGTGGCTTTGCGGACGCTGAAGTTCAGCGCATCGCAGTTAAGATCATCGATTCTGATTAACGCACTAGTTGTTCTCATAATGGTGGTCATGATATAATTAGACCATACAAAAACACCGCGCCGGCAAGCACGGTGTTTTCGGGACATAATATCGTCCTCGCAAGATCGCTTAAAGAGCGATGGTCAGATTAATGTTAAGCTAAAGCCGCAACTAACCTGTCAAAGTGAGTGCGGCTTTTCGCTTGCTTACTTTTGCCAGAGTTTTCTGACAGCCTGCATTAGTTCGCTCAAAGAACGAACTAACTTGGTGGCTTTGCGGACGCTGAAGTTCAGCGCATCGCAATAGTAGCCGACCAAATAGATACAGGCAATAATGGTTACGTGAATGTAACCAAACGTAAACAAGACCGATCTCCTTTCGTTTGGGATGGGTGGCATAATCTGCCATCGCATCACCTCCTCAATGGGGAGACCACCGCTCATGTCACTTCTTGCTTTCAATAGTTTACCATGAAAACCGATGATTAACTAATTATTTGTAAGTTAATCATAGCGTATTTAGGTACTTATATTAACTGTTATACATCGCAACACGGATTGAAAAACGCGTAGAGATAAAAACACCTTGGGGCCTCGATTCAACAAACGAATCGGGGCCCCAAGGCGCTTGCTGTCACAGCCTTTAGCTGAACATTTTCTTGGTGGCTTTGGCTAAGGTCTTGAGATCTTTGTCATAACGCGGCGTTTTGACCAATTTACTCATTGGCAAACCGGCGAAATGATAGGCGGCGATTTCGCCAGAACGTACCGCCGATTGTTCGGTGAAGATCATCTGGTAAGGTTGTTCCACAAATTCCCCCGTGAAGGCTAAATTAGTGGAATGTGCCGGGATCACCTTTGGCCGATCCGCTTTGGCGCGGTTGTTGAACAATGCTGAGGCATAAGGCATGTATACTGGGATATTGTTGATAATGGCGGCCATGATCGCATCTTTTTTGGTCATGATGTTCACTGGGCCTGGATCAACTTTGGACAACTGCCCGATCAATTCTTCAGCCATTTCGCGACCAGTCATTTCAATATACGGCTTGTCGACGAATTCGCCACGGCGCCGTGGATACAAGAAGTAGCCCCAAAGCACGGTTTCGTTAGGCTTTTGGGTGGTAAAGTGCGGTTGATGATGCACCACGATGGACATGTTGACGTCTTGTTGGCCAAGATCTGTGATCGCCTTGGTGGACAAGAATGAATTCAGCGCATTGCCAGGAACTTGCGTGGTGATGCGTGCGATTTCGTTTAACAACAAGTGGTCTTTGGACGTCAAGGTGAAGCTGACCCATTCAGAGGCATTGCGATCAGCAAAAAACTTGTCGGGATTGCCTAAATTGTAGAATTTGCCGGCAATGTTCTTCCACAAGCCAGCAGCGGCACCATAATCCATGTTTTCCCCAGCGGCGTGATCCATATCGCCTTGCGTTGCCGAATCAGTGATCGAGCCGTTGGTGAAGATCACCGCGGTGTCAGCGTCGATAGCGACAGATTCTTCTTCGCCTGATTCGGTATCCGTCATTTGTAAGCCAGTGACGGTGATCTCATCGCCCATTTTGGTCTCTTTGAAGGTCATGTCCGTGACGCGTTTGTTTAAAATGATGTTGACGTGTTGGTCTTTCAAGTAATTGATCAACGGCAACATAATGGATTCAAACTGGTTGTAGCGCGTGCGGTTGACGCCGACTAAGTGCTCGATTTGGGTGAATTCGTAGATCATCATGTGCATGTAGCGCCGCAACTCTTGAGCAGAGCTTTGCACCCGAAAGGCAAAAGTGGTTTCCCACATATACCAGAAGTTGGTTTGGAACATATGCGGTGAATCTTTGAAGTATTCGGCGATCGTAACATTGTCGAGTTTTTCTTCTTCTGAATCACCCATCATGATCAACTTGGTCAATAACAGACGATCTTTGTTATTCAAACCCAGCTTACCAGCATCGATGATCCCTTTGCCGCCTTGCAAGAGGCGCGCTTTATCAAAGGTGCGGTGAGCCGCATCAAACTCGCGCGTATCTTCTGCGGCACTCATATTCGGCTCAGTAGCTGAAGGAATGCGTGCCAATAGATCCATTAAATCGACATACGTGCGGTAGTTAAGCATCCGCCCGCCACGGGCCACGTAGCCAAGGGTGTTTGCCATCGGATGATTTTTGTTCCAATATTCATCCACAGTATCCAGCGTCACCGCACCATCGTTGGACCCGTGATCATCGATCGCATAAAAGGTGATCGCTTGACCATCCCAATGCGCTTCTTGGATCAGATAAACTGCCGCGGCCATATTAGCCAAGCCAGCCCCGATCATGACTGCTTTTGATTTCACCATATGCTTTGCCCCCCTAAGCTTCAAACTCGTCATAGTCATGTTCATCCGTTTTAAAGAGTTCCATTTTCTTAGCGGTATAATAGCCTGCCGCCGCTGCCAAGGTGACCGCCAAAGCGGTAAAAGTCAGGAATTTTTTCATCATCGATCATCCTTTCTGATTACAACTTGATGGTAACGCGCGGCATCAGCGCTTGGCTTTAGACAAAGTGATGGTTTTGTCCAAACCTTGTAAGCGCTATTTATTATTCTGATAAAAGCCACAAAGACGGCATCGGCGCATCACACTTTCGTCACACTTCGCCGGTAGTATAGGAAACATAGAAATGAGCTACCCCCTTATTTCTACCCACTTTTTCATTTTCTTGGTTTGATCAGTTCCCGCTGGTCGAATCATTCACTCCTCCAAAGTGAACCCCAACCCTTTTTTTGCCGCCAAGCCCATGGCGGCTTTTTTGTATAATACCGGTTTTGCAAACGTTATCTTACGTGGTACACTGAGGGCATTCCTAAATATTGTGAGGGCAACTAATGATTCCAAAACTGATCGCTGTTGATATGGATGGCACCTTTTTATCTGATGAAAAGACTTATGACCGTGAACGCTTCGCCAAGCTTTACCCGAAATTGCAAGCGCAAGGGACGCGCTTTGTAGTCGCGTCAGGGAACCAATATTATCAATTGAAGACGTTTTTTGACCAACCTGACGTGTTATTTTTAGGTGAAAATGGTGCGTACTGTGGCACGGCGACGCAGAAATTATTCGCATCAACGTTTACGCCAGACCACGCCAAAAAAGTCCTGGAGGCCCTCTTGCAGATCCCAGAACTAAAGCTGTCGATTTGTGGTGAAAACAGTGCCTATATTCGCCGTTCTGAAGGCCAAGTATGGATCGACGATACTCGCCGCTACTACACCCGCTTAGCCGTCGTGGACAACTTTGACCAATTGCCTGACGATAACATTTTGAAATTCGCCATGGGTTGCCCGCCAGAGCAAACTGACGCGATCGTCGCGCAGATCAAAGAAGCCACCAAAGGCTTGGCAGTACCCACTTCCAGCGGTCATGGCGACATCGACGTGATCCAACCAGGCGTCAACAAAGCTGCTGGATTGAAGCGTTTAGGCCAAAGCTTAGGCATCGATCTTAGTGAAATGTGTGCTTTCGGTGATGGCGGCAACGATTTGGAAATGTTGCAAGAAGTCGGCTTAGGCGTCGCGATGCAAAACGCTGACCCGCAAGTCGCCGCGATCGCAGACGATCACACCCTTGATAATAATCACGCTGGGGTGTTGGCTTATTTAGAGAAACTGTTCAACTAGTTTCACGTGAAACATTAGTGCGACATGTCTTTGATGTCAAAGGTTCCCGCCATCAAAGAATCGGGTCCTAACTTGGTGGCCTGCGTCACCACACATAAGGTGATCGCTGGCATAGTGGCGACTGTCAGTAGCCGATTCAACTGCACCAACCCTTCACTCAATTGTTCGCCTGGCACCACCAACGGCGCCTCTTCCCCAGTCATGAACCGCAAGCGCGAATACCACCTTTGCGGCGTGACTTTGCCATCGACAAAACTCGCCGTGATATGCGATAACGCTGTGGTGGTATGCCGTTCTTGATGTTGGTTGATCCAATTGATCGCAAATTTAGCGATCCATTCCCGCAGATCCCGCGATTCTTGCAGAACTTCAGCCACGTTGCTGATTGGCAAGATCGCGGTATTTTTGATCGATCGGCCAACAAAACGCCAATGCTCACCAGGGCGCCACGCCCCTTTGATCCACGTCGGCAACAACACCCAAGGAAAATAATTGATGCGAGATCCGCCAGTAACATCTAGGCGCGTTGGCATGATCAGCGTCATGGTCATGATCCGAGACCGGCCGGAAAAATTCACGGTGGCAACTTGATCGATCTTAACGATCTCCCCTTCAACAAAAACTTGCTTGCTCATCGCTGTCCCCTCCTTTTGGATGGCCCAAGTGTGCCTTAAGTCAGCATTTTTGGCAAACTTTAAGCCGCCACAAGTGCTAAATCAACTGGTTGCAAGTGATAGCTGAAGCGGTTTGGTACGCTAGAGGCGCGATGGCTTCTGGGGTTTGTTGCGTTGAAGCGGCAAGGTGCAAGAAAATTAAGCCTCCCTCAGACTTGCCAAGTCCATCACGTTGGCGTATAGTGATCTCAATCGTGCACGACTAATAAGGAGCATCTCATGACGACCCATGTTAATTTAGCCAATCAACTTTGTTTCAGTGTTTATAACGTTAATCGCTTATTCAACAAGTTTTATCAAGATGCACTAAGCGAGTTTGGTTTGACCTATCCGCAATATTTGCTGCTGACGGTTTTATGGAATCAAGATCACCGCGAGTTGCGCGATCTTGGCCAGGAATTGCAGCTAAATTCCAATACCTTGACGCCTTTAGTCAAGCGGCTGGAAGAACACGGCTGGGTCACTCGCAAGCATCCGCAAACTGACAAACGCCGCTTGATCGTCAGCCTCACCGCCCATGCCAAAACCAGCGAAGCCGCGATCCAACAAGCTTTAGCTGAGTGTTTAGGGCGCTATCGCCTCACTGAAGCTGACTATGAACAAGCCCTTGCCTTAAATCAAAAACTGATCACTGCCTTAGACGCTTAAGGCAGTGGTTTTATCCTTAATCAGTCGTGCACGACTAAAAACTTCTGGAGGTACTACTCATGAATGATTTTGATGTGATGATGATCGGTTCTGGCCATGCCACTTGGCACGCTGCCGTAGCCTTAAAGCAACAAGGCAAGCGCGTGGCGATCGTGGAAAAAGACCTGGTCGGCGGCACCTGCACCAACTATGGATGTGACGCTAAAATCGCTTTAGATGGGCCTTTTCAACTAGTCGAACAACTGCAACGTTTCCAAGGCAGCGGGGTGCACGAATTGCCACAGATCAGCTGGCCTGATTTGATGCAATACAAGCATCAAGTGATCGACCCGCTGGCGCCAACCATGACCACTTTGTTCACGCAAATGGGCATCACCATGATCACTGGCAGCGCCAAGTTGCTTGACGCGCATACTGTTTCGGTAGGCGATCAAACATACACCAGTGACTACTTTGTCTTAGGTACCGGCCAGCGCCCTGCTACCTTAAATATTCCTGGTGCAGAACATATTCATGACAGCCGCGAATTTCTCGATCTACCCGACATGCCTGAACGCTTAGTCTTTATCGGCGCTGGCATCATCGCCATGGAATTTGCGTCAATGGCAGCCACCATGGGCAAAGCTGTTGATATCATCGAATTCAGCGACCGTGCTTTGGCACCTTTTAACCAAACTTACGTCAAGCGTCTGCAAGCTAAAATGATGGCACAAGGCGTCAACTTCCATTTCAATGAAGCTGTGGCCAGTGTCGACAAAACCGCTGACGGCTACAAGGTGGTCACCAATAACGGCTTGAGCGTCACTGCCGATTATGTATTAGGCAGCACCGGCCGCGTCGCTAACGTGGAAAACTTAGGCCTTGAAGCATTAGGCATCAAAGTTTCGCGGCGTGGCATCGCCGTTAACGATCATTTGCAAACGGCAGTGGCCAACGTTTTTGCCAGTGGTGATGTGATCGACAAGCCACAAGCCAAACTGACGCCAGTCGCAACTTTTGAATCCAACTACATTGCCAGCGTGATCTTAGGCAACCCCCAACCGATCAGCTATCCCGCGATCCCAAGTGTTGTTTTTGGCATGCCGCGCTTAGCTGAAGTCGGCGTTTCTACCGCCACAGCCGCCGAACAACCAGAGAAATATCACACGCAAGTCTTACCTTTTGGCCAACAGTTGGCCTTCCAATATAAGCATGCTTTAGACGCTGAAGCAACGTTAGTCTTCGACCAAGCCGGTGCTTTAGTTGGCGCCAGCTTGTACGCTGACGACAGCGAAGACTTGATCAATGTGTTGACGATGGTGATCAATGGCCACTATACCGCCACCATGTTGCAACAACAGATCTTCGCCTTCCCAAGTGCCACTTCTGGCGTGTTAGATCTGTTAGCTACCGTTTTGCCGCGTTGATCTCACGCTAAAAATCCGCCACTTTTGCCGATCATTCAGCAAAAGTGGCGGATTTTTTTAATTTTGAAATGCTGTTATGTCAGTAATTTGGTCAAAATATCATACAAAGTGCATGATACAATTGATGTTAACGAATATCAGCCACGTGTTGATGGATCTGCTTGGCGGAATCAGCAAAAGCGTCCACTTCTTCTGGCCGCAATGGTAAAGCGACATGATCCAGCAAACCGTGTTGACCAACATGAACGACTTGCCCAACATAAGCGTCAAATTCAGCGCTGTAAGCAGACAACGGAAAAGCTTGCCGCGAATCGTTCAACACCGCTTCAACAAGCGTGGCGGCAGTCAAGCCAATACCATAACAGGTATAGCCTTTACCCGCAACGATCCGCCAAGCGCCAGCTTTGGCTTCTTGGTTCAATTGGTCCAAGTTCATGCCTTTGGCTTGTGCCAGGGATTCAACTGGCACGCCGTTGACTTGCACCGTTGACCAGGCACAAAATTGCGACTCGCCATGTTCGCCAAGCACATATCCAGAAACGTCTTGTTGGCTGCAGCCTAAAACTCGCGCAACGGCATGGCGCATCCGAGCGGTATCTAATAAAGTCCCAGTGCCAAAGATCCGCTGGCGATCGATCCCGGTTTGTTGTTGTAAGTAGGTGACCACCACATCACAAGGATTGGTGATATTGATCAAAATGCCCTTAAAGCCAGACGCTTTGATTTTTGGCGCAACTGCTTTAACGATCTTGATGCTGTTTTTCAATTCCGCCAAACGATTGGCATTTTCGCCACCTAACAAGCTGATATTGCCTGCCGCCATGACCAACACATCACACTCGGATAATTGCCAAGCTTCAGCATAGGCAATTTGTTGGATCTGGGTGCCTGGGGTCAAAAACGTGTTTTGGTCAGCCAGATCATACATTTCAGCTTGGGCTTTGGCGTCTTGTTTATCGATCAAAATCAACTTCGACACGCTTTGGCGCAGCACCAAAGCTTCAGCCACCGCGGCGCCGACATGGCCGATGCCGATAATTCCTACTGTATGCGTCATTGGTCTCCTCCTTTTGTTGAGCGCACCTTATTCTGCGATAACTTCAACTTCAACGCGCGCGTCTGCCGGCAACACCGCTTGAAACGTTGAACGAGCGGGTTTGCTGATCATCGATGCGGCATAAATTTCATTGAAATCAGCAAAATCGTTGATGTCTTGCAATAGGCAAGTCGTTTTGACCACGTGAGAGAAATCTTTCCCAGCAGCATGTAAAATCGCTTCGATATTAGCCATGACTTGCTTGGTTTGCGCTTCAACAGTATCGCCAGCTAACTTGCCTGTGGCCGGATCGATGCCGATCTGGCCGGAAATGAATAACAAATCGCCAACTGTCTTGGCCTGAGAATAAGGTCCGATCGGTTCTGGTGCATTTTTGGAATAAATAGTTTTCATCACATTATCTCCTCAGGATTATTGTAACGCTTCGATGGCTTTTGTTAACCGCTTCAATCCAGCTTCAACTTTACTGCGCGGTGCACCTAGATTAAACCGCAGATGATCTACGCCGCCAACCCCATAAATTTGGCCATCCATGATCGCCACTTTTTGATGACGGACTAACTCGTTTTGTAAGTCAGCCATCGACACACCGAAGGGCTTAATGTCGATCCAAGCTAAATATGTCGCGTCTGGGATCTCATAATGGTAATTCAACCGCTCTGCCAAAAATTGTTTCAGGTAAGCAAAATTACCATCCAAGTACTCATTTAGCTGATCCAGCCAGTCTGCGTCATGTTGGTAACACGTCATCGTCGCCAACATGCCTAAATATGGCACAGACGATAGCGCATTTTGTTGCTTCAAAGTAAATAAGAATTCAAGACGTTGGCGATCATCTGGGATCAAGCCGTAAGAACACCCTAACGCCGGAATGTTGAATGCTTTGCTGGCGGAAGATAACACTGCACAAGGAACATTCAAAATATCGAAATAATCAGCTAACGAGTGCGGCGTAACACCCGCCCGCATCACATCCAAGTGGATCTCATCGCTGATCATGGCGATATGATAGGCATTGCACAAATGCGCCATCCCTGATAGTTGCTCAGGCGACCAAGCAACGCCAAGGGGATTATGCGGGTTACACAAGACAAACACTTCAGGGCGCACCCGGATAAATTCCTGTTCGAGTTTTTCAAGGGTAAATCCATTGGTGATGTTCAATTGCACCAAGCGGCGGTCGTTAGCTTCGATCGTGGCAATAAAGGCATCGTAACATGGACTCAACGTCAGCACTGAGGCATTCGGGTGACTGAATTGGGTCACCAATTTAGCCAAACTGAAAATGACGCTAGGACTATACACCACCCAGTCTTGGGAGATTTGGGCGTGGTAACGTTGCTGATACCATTGTTGAATGGTGCCTTTAAAATCCGCATGGTTCCAGCGCGTATACCCATACACGCCACGGTCGGCGACTTGCTTTAAGACGGCGCCGACACTGTCTGGCGCTTTAAAATCCATATCAGAAATGGTAAAAGGTAACAGATCTGCTTCGCCAAAGCGGTCTTTCACATAATCCCATTGCGTTGAATAGGTGCCGTAACGATCGACAACTGTGTCAAAATCAACTTTTGTCATTGCGCATCCTCACAATTCAATGAATTCCTTAGGAGAGTGGGTCATTACCAGCGGCTCGCCATTTGCATCCAACCACACATCATCTTCGATCCGTACGCCACCTTGTGCCGCTAAATAAATGCCTGGTTCAACCGTAAAGGTCATATGGGCTTGAAGATCAGTTTGGCTGTCTTGGTTTAACAATGGAAATTCATGCACAGTCAAACCTAACCCGTGCCCAGTGCCATGTAGGAAATATTCTCCATATCCGGCATCAGTGATCACTTGGCGGGCAACGTGATCGATTTCAGCCATCGCAACGCCAGCATGACAAGCGTTAATGGCCGCTTTTTGAGCGGCTAACGTCACCGCATAGATCTCTTTGAGCTTGGACGAAACCGAGCCTAACGCCAACGTACGGGTGATATCTGAGTAATAGTGATCGACCATAAAGCCAAAGTCAAAGATGATCATTTCATGTTCTCGAATCACTTTATTAGACGCGTGACCATGCGGCAAAGCCGAGCGCACACCAGACGCCACGATCGTTTCAAACGCAGTGGCATCGGCACCATGCGCCAAGCCGTAACGATCGATCTCGTTGGCAACTTGCTTTTCTGTCATCCCTGGTTTGATGTAACCCAAAATATATTGATAGGTTTCATCAGCGATCGCGCCAGCTTTTTGAATCGCCTTTTGTTCATCAAGGTCTTTGATCATTCGCAAGGACTCAATGACGTCAGTGGTTGGGACCAAAGTCGCTTGACTGGCTTTCAGCCCTAAATATTCAGAGACATTCATGTACTCCGCTTCAATGCCGATGCGTTGATAACCTCGATCAGTGATCAAGCGGTTGAGCGCTTCAACCATGCGCATGTGATTATCGACCACCGTAAAGTTAGGTGATTGGGTCTTTAATTGCTCAAAATAGCGCCCGTCAGCGATAATAAACTGATCATCTGCTGCGATCAACGCCTCGCCATAAGTGCCGGTAAAACCAGTCAGATAATAGCGATTGGCTTTTTCATTCAAGATAAACGCATCAAGTTGCTGTGCGCGCATTTGTGCCCGTAAGGCATCGAGTCTAGAATCGTTCAATTAAATGACCTCCGTTTTTAACTTTGGCAGCTTGACCACTGCAGTGTGGGCAAGATAGTCATGGATCGCCAAATGTTTCTTGGTGCCAAATACTAAGACCATCGAGATCAATGTCACCACGTTCCAAAAGACACTGAAGTAGCCATCAACATAAAATCTTGTGGCTGTGGTGATCATCACCCGAACGTAAGTCGCCGTAGCCGTCGCGACGCCTTCAAGTAAAATGAGTCCGACGACTTGGCGGATCAAATAATCACGCAATCGCATCGGCGCCCCATCAGGATGCACAATTTGTAGATGTAGCCAATGCTTACCGAGCGTTTGGCCAGGAAAGATGACCCAAGGAACCACGACGTAATACGCCAGTCCAAAAAGTAGGCACAAAATGGCAATGATCATCGTGGTGCCAGCTGAAAACCCTGCAGCCTCAAAGGCGTATAAGTTCTTGAGCGGCTTTGACGTGCCAGTCATGATCGCATAAGCGACCACCCCTGGTAACCCACTCACGATGCCACCCACCAGCCAATCGATCACTGATGCATACACGCGATCACGACCATATTCGATGGCCAATGGTGCCTTGGTGGGTGTCGGCACTGGGCGAATCGATGCATGACGATGATGTTTGCTCATAATGTTGCCTCCTTTAACGATGCGCTTCAATCAACAGTAGCGTTTACCCATTGATCAGGTAAACGCTACTGCCAAATATGGGTCAATGAGATTAGAAGTCTAAGTCCAAATCGTCGATCAAAGCTTCGTCTTCTTTAGAGATCGCGGATTTCTTCGTTTGTTCTTGTTGCAATTCGCGACGTTCGTAAAGTTTGAAGAATGGATACCAGATCAAGACTGACAAGACCATTTGCAGGCCATTGACAACGATGCTTCGCCAGTCAAACGTCGTGAGATACCCTTCAAGAAAGACCCCGACATATGGTGGCGTGAAAATCGACATTTTCAACAAGCCAAAATGCATTGCCCAGCCCCCAAGAGAAGATACCAGTGGGCCGATGATAACAAATGGAATGAAGAATAACGGGTTCAACACCACTGGTGCCCCAAACAAGATCGGTTCGTTGATCCCAAATAAGGCTGGGATCAAGGCGATACGGCCGATCTTCTTTTGGGCAGCAGCTTTGGAGAACATGCACCAGAACACCAATCCGAAGGTGACCCCAGTACCAGTAAAGTTCCCAAAGGCTGAATCCATCCCAGGGGTAAAGAAGTGCGTCAGCGCTGCGCCGGCTTTAAAGTTGGCAATATTTTCAGCTAAGAACTGCGTGGAGATCGGGCTGGTGATCGGACTGAGCACTGCTGGATGGATCCCAAAGAAGAACAGTAAGCATTGCAACATCTTCAAGAACGTGTAAGCAAATGGGTTGTCCATTGACCCAACCAGTGGGGCAAAAATAATACTGAAGATCATCGGTGGCAAGGTGTGTAAGACGTTGACACAAAATACCCGGATGATCACAAACGCGCCGATCACGATGATCGAAATCGGGATCATTTCAAAAGACTTGGAAACAAAATCAGGCACAGTTTCTGGCATTTTGATCGTAAAGTTGCGCTTTTTGCACCAGCGGAACAACTCTACGGCTAAAATCGCCCCAAACATGGAAACAAACAGCCCTTTGGTCCCAAAATACGTCACATCGATCGCACCATCTTTGGTGAAGTCAACCGCAAGGATCAAAAAGCCCATGACCCCCATGGTGACACATCCAGGCACATCGAGTTTGCGCGAAACGGCCAAGTGATAAGAGATAATAGCGGCAACATACAAAGCCATCATCCCCATGCCGACGGTATAAGGGATTGAAATGATCGCAGAATTGGCAGTGACCCATTCCGAAATGATATTATGTTTGCCGATCATGTTCGGCAAAGCATCAGGGATCAAACAGAAACTCCCAATGATCAAGATCGGGGTCATCGCCACCATCGCCTTTTTGATGGCACTGAGATAAACTTGTTTATCCATCTTATCGGCTAACGGGGTGAAGTACTTCGACATAAAGGCTTCGAATTTGTCAAACATCACGCTTCACCTCCTGCCTGGTTCTTCAATTCTTGCTTCCGCTTAGCGATCAACGCTTCTTTGATCACCGTTGCCCCATCCATGGCGCCATAAGTGGCTTTATCAACCACGATGAAGGGAATATTCAAAGGCTCTGTCACTGATTTAACAAAGTCGCTTTTGTAAGAAACCTGAGGGCCAAGCAATACCACATCAGTGCCTTCGATTTCTTGAGGTAATTGTTCAACTGGGATCGCCATCAATTCAAAATTATTGATATCAAGTTTTTGACTCTTCTTGATCACACTTTTCATGCTATCCATCAACATAGTCGTGGACAGACCGGCAACACAACATAAGACAATTTTCATTGTTCTCACTCCTCATTATCGCGAGATTCGAGGATCATGATCATTTCTTCGACCAGATCTCGAGCCAACTGTGCAGTCATATAATGGTCTTGCGCGTGTACCATCAATAAATTGATCTTTGGTTTCTCACCTCCTTCACTGAGTTCGGCTTGGATCAAACTCGTCTGAATATTGTGCGCTTCAACATCAACATCAGCCGCTTCTTTTAAAAGCGCATGGGCGGTTTCATAATCGCGCTTTCTGGCGGCTTGAAGTGCTTGAAACGCCTTGGCGCGGCTTTCTCCGGCAGACGAGATCAATCCCATAATTTGCTGTTCTGCTGCATTCATCCCCATCACCATCCTCTTAAAATTGATAACACTGTGCGATTTCATCTGGTCCTAGTTGATGGGCCAAAGTTTGGATCAAGTTTGTCGTTGCTTCAAGATCTGCTCGGCTGGCAAACGAATATGGATCGTGGCAATAGCGCAAAGGCAAGCCGATGACCATTGATGCCGTACCACCATTTTCCAAATGTGCTGTCCCACCATCGGTACCGCCACCTTTGAACATATCTTTTTGATAGGCGATCTGTGCTTTTTGGGCGATGCTTTGAACCAAGTTAAGCAAGCGGCGATTGGGAACCATGGTTTTGTCATAAAATTCAAACATTGGCCCCGCCCCTAGCACCCGATGATCGGTAAACCCACGATCTAACTCAGGATGCTTGGCTACATCTAAAGCAAAAAACACATCTGGTGCCACTAACTTGGAGACTAAGCGGCCGCCGCGAGTTCCCACTTCTTCACTGCTGGTAAACGCGGCAACGACATTGACTGGCAGCGCCTCATCTTTAAGCGCCAGCATCGCTTCTACTAAAGCAAAGCATCCTGCTCGGTCATCCATGGCCTTGCCTGCAACTAACCCTTCTGAAGATAGCACCTGATAGCTTGAATCAAAAACGACGACATCACCGATATCCAGCCCACTTGCTAATAATGCTTCGCGAGAATCAAACCCAAAATCGACATAAGCATCCCCTGCAGTATCAACGTTCATCAACCCTTTGACCACTTTGCCTGATTGGGTATACGCGCGCATCATTTGCATGGATTTGGCGCGTGCTTCCACGTTGCCTAAAGGTTGCAAATACGCCAAGCCGATGTCTGAAAGATTGCGGATCATGAACCCCACTTCGTCCATATGCGCTGCAAACATGATAGTAGGGCGATTAGGCTGGTCGGCAGCTTTGGTGAGCATCAAACTCCCTAAGCCATCAAATTCAAATGTATCGGCATAAGGCGCTAACGCCGATTTTAAAAGTTCACGCACTTGATCTTCATTGGATGCTACAGCATCGGCATTGGACAGTGCTTCTAATAAATTCCAGTCCATCATTTCCTCCTTAGTCCGACGTTGGGAAACTTCTCAACACGTCGCATACCTCTTGAAATACATGGTGACGATTGATTTGCGCGATTTTTTCTGGACTTTGCATCAGTTGGAATAACCCGCTTGAGATATTTTGGTATAAATCAAGATCCGCTTTGGCCAAGTTGACCATAAAAACGATTTTCACTGGGCGGTTTGCTTCTTGAAGATCATTGGTGATCACAGCAACGCCGATGCCACTTTTCTTGGCATTCATTTCCAGCGGATGGGGCATGGCCAACCCATTTTTGAAAATCGTGCTCATATACTCTTCACGCTGCATCACTTGATCGATCAATTCAGCTGACGCGTAGCCGTGCTTGATCTGTTGTTGGGCCATTTGTTTGATCACGGTATGGTAATCCGTGGCTTGGGTAACCAAAAACAGATCATGATGTAACAGATCCACATAATCTTTGGTCAAGACTTTGGCAACCGCCTCAGTTCCTGGTGCATCATCCAAGCACAAGATCTGCTTGATATTGTCTAAATCGCGCCGTGTCAACAGCTCCTTAATATAAAGTGTCGGTACATTCAACGTGATATCCAAAGGCACCACAGTGAAGACTAAATTAGGATCAAAGGCTTTGAGATCAGCGGTTTCCCAAAACGAAAAGGTTTGTACCGTTGAAGTTGGAAACAAGCCTAAGATCTGAGTTCTGATCAAGTTGCTGACCCCACCGCCAGTGGTACAAACCACGGCGACGCGATCATAGCGATTCAGCCGTTTATTACGCTCATTTTCCACATGATTGAGGAAATGAACGGTGATAAACCCTAACTCATCCAACGAGATCTCTTCATGATATTGTGCTTCTAAGAATGAAGAGAACTTCAAAACGATATCGAAAATCATTGGGTAGCGAATGCATAACTCCAGTAACATGGGATTTTTATAACTGATGTTTTGATTCAAACGATCGAATAAAAACATCAAGTGCGTCGTTAATTGTTTGAGAAAATCGTCATCTTGACTAAAGTCCATTTGGTATTTGGCATCAACTTGACGAAAATAAGCTTTCAGTGACTGTTCCAGCGTTTGCCGATCAACGTTGACATCAGGCTTGTTCGAAGGCTGTACCAGATTTTGTACCAGTTGTTGAAATTCGGCTTGTGCTTGTGGATCAGGGGTAAGATCAAAGTCTGCTTGGATGGTTTGCAAAACGTCATCAAAGGCGGTTTGGCCTAGCGTGGTGATTTTCGATGACTGCGGTAACACAAGTTGGGCGTATACCACCATCACCTTTAACCATGTCATCAACACCTGAAATTCATAATAGCCAACGCGCAAATTTCGCGCGTGGATCGTGGATTCGATCATCCGTTGATATTTTGAAAAATCACCTAAGCGTTTATCCGTTTCTGATTTGAAGTGATTGTCACCGCGCATATACAATGCCAGCATCAACTGGCGAACCGCCGCATGATCACCGTGAAGACGCATCCCATAATGAGATTTACGTTCAAGTCCCAAATGATAGGCACTGAGATAATCAGCCACAGTTTGGATTTTGGAGAAAATCAAAGATTTGCTGACTTGTAAGGCATCTGCTACATTTTGCGCGGATAAAAAGGTCCCAGATGCCAACAGCAATTCGCCGATCATATCGATCACAAGATGTTCTTCGTCTACCACCGCCTCGTTTGAATTTAAGTCTTGGGTGAATTGATCTACCGCTGCTTGATCAGTTATTTCAAGAAAGTACCCTTTCGCATAGATATTATGGAGAATAAAACCATGTGCTTTTCCGGATTTTCTCAAGTACGCAATTTCGTTTTGAACCGTGCGTTTTGACACACCTAATTGATCCATCAGAAATGCAACTGATACATATCCAGTCGCGTCAAGCAGTGCACGCATAATTTGATATGGTCTCATATGATCTTCCCCTTTATCCATATTCATCATACCGACAATTTCTGTGCTATAACAGACCGGTTTTTGCACGAGATGATGCAAACGTTTTATTAATTAATGTATGTTCGATCATACCTAGTTTGATAAATGCTTTCAAACTAAACGGTAAACAATTCTTACATTACCGCAAAATTAATCTGATGAACGCTGAGTTTGCCTCAAATCGTTAACTATTCATGGTTTTGCTAACCTTCCAAATCTCGCGCACAGCAAAAAAACGCCAACCATTTCCGGCCAGCGTTTCACGTGAAACTATTGTGCGGCTTCAGTATGCGTTGAAGCGACGGTATTGTGTAAACCGACAAACATCGTCCAAGCGCCATAACCAACGATCAATGCCCCTAAACCTAGCCACAGCAAGCTGCCAAAGCTAGCAATGCGACTGATACCGTATAGCAGCACCCCTAAGCCGATCGCCATGCCACCGCGCCACTCTTGACGCGTTCCTTGATCAAGCATGAAGGCATGATAAGCGGCGACTGCTTGTTCATCATTTCCTGACTTGATCCCAACACGATACAAGATCCGCCGGCCGAGTCTGCGCGTATAAACCGTGCTGGCTTCAGGATCCGCATCAATGCCCACTACTTGCAAGGTTGCGGCAGGCTGGTGGGCCATTTTTTCAAAATGATGCCAAGACCCATGGACGCTGGTCAATTGATAGCCGCGCTTAGCCCAGCGCTGTAAATAACATTGCTCTTTGGTCAGATCATGACGCAACAAGTGATAACTGAGCATTTTATGCCTCCACTAATGGGTATACAGCGCCTAAAAGTCCTGCATCATTGCGCAAGCCTGCTGCCACCACTTTGCCTAAGACACGCTTTTTCACCCGATTCAAACTGGTGTGCCGCGCCAACAACTCAGAAAGTTCTGCTTGTAAGTCTTCAATGAATTGGTCATTGGCTGAAATGCCACCACCGATCAAGATCAATTCCGGATCAAGTGTGGCCAACAAGTTGCAACACATGACCCCAATATCCACCAAAAAGTCATGATAAATCGGCGCAGCGATGGCATCACCAGCATGTGCCAATGAAATGATCTGCCGAGCATCAGTGACTTTTGACGCGTCATGATCGACTTGTTGCAAGCTGGCATTATAGCGGCGCAATAAGCCAGAAACCACTGCCGCGTGGAAATTCAAGGAACTGGCTTCTAGATCATCCGTCCAGTCGATATCATGGGTGATGTTCCAGCCGATCTCTCCTGCCATGCCATGAGCGCCTCGGAAAACTTCGCCATTGATCACGATCCCGCCACCGATGCCTGTGCCTAGCGCCAACAAAAGATAATCTTTGACCCCTTGAGCCGCCCCTTGCCAGGCTTCAGCAATGGTTGCGGCATTGGCATCATTTTCCACATGAACCGGCAAGCCAGTCGCCTTGGCAACAAGCGCGCCTAAAGGACATTCATATAAACACTTGATCGCCCCGCCGGTGATCATATAACCATCGCGTTGAACGATACCAGGCACACTGATGCCGATGGCTTGCGGCTGGTGATCAGCGTACTGCTTGACGACGCGGGTCAACACCCCTAATAACTCATCGCGATCAGTGGGCGTTGGCACTGCCGCATGGCTCAAGATCTCCCCTTTTTCATTTAACAAGCCATACTTGATGGTCGTACCCCCAATATCAAAACTGACATAATTGCGCATGTTTTGCTTCCCTTCTGACGATAAAAGCCCGCTTGGCGGGCTTTTTGGCGCTTAACAATAATCCGGCGTAACATCCGACAAGTCTTCCCCATTAGTGGCAATGACGTGTTGGAACCAGTAGAATGAATCTTTCTTTGACCGCGCCAAAGACCCTTTGCCATCATCGTCTTTATCGACGTAGATCATCCCATAGCGTTTGGACATTTGCCCAGTACCGGCACTGACTAAATCGATGAAGCCCCATGGCGTGTAGCCGATCAAGTCGACGCCATCAACGGTGACGGCGAGTTTCATTTGTTTAAGATGGTCGCGCATATAGCTGATACGATAATCATCATGAATGTGGCCGCTGGCATCTTTTTGATCCACGGCCCCAAAGCCATTTTCAACAATGAACAACGGCAAGCGGAAACGATCAGTGAACCAGTTCATCGCATAGCGTAACCCGACTGGATCGATCTGCCAACCCCATTGTGAGATCGGCACGGTGACGTTTCGAACTTGATCGACTGACTCTTCATATTTAAAGGAATCTGGCTCAACTTTTTTAGCCTTCACAGTGTTTGACATATAGTAAGAAAAGCCAATATAATCAACTTTTCCTGCCATCAATACATCACGATCTTCTAAAGTGATATCTAGATCAAAGCCGGCATCTGCTTGATACTTAGTCAGCCAAGCAGGATAATGGCCAGTCGCTTGAACTTCCGCAAACCAATAGCGGGCTTGCATCGCGCGTTCTGCTTTGAATACATCACGTGGATCAGGACTGGCAGGATACAATGGCACCATGGCGATCATTGCCCCGATTTGAAAATCAGGGTTGATCTGATGGCCGATCTGTACGGCTAAAGCTGACGCCACACATTCATAATGCGCGGCTTGATACATCACGGCTTCAGCGTTTTCACCAGGTGCGACTTGCACACCGGAGTTGGTAAACATTGCAAACGAGCCAGAATAGTCCGCTTGGTTGTTGATCTCGTTAAACGTCATCCAATACTTCACTTTGTCTTTGTAGCGTTTGAAAACGGTAGTGGCAAAATTGACGAAAAATTGGATCACTTGACGATTACGCCAGCCACCATAGGCTTTGACCAAGTGATAAGGCATTTCAAAATGCGACAAAGTGATCACCGGTTGAATGCCTTTGGCTAACAGTGCGTCAAACAAATCGTCATAGAACTTCAAGCCTGCTTCATTAGGCTTGCTTTCATCCCCATTAGGATAGATCCGCGTCCAAGCAATGGAGGTGCGAAAACAATTGAGGCCAAGTTCGGCAAACAAATCGATATCAGTTTGATAGTGGTGATAAAAATCGATCCCTTCGTGGTTGGGATAATTCTCACCAGGTTTGACGCCATCGGTGATCCGCCGCTCGACCCCATTGGCGCCGGCGGTCATCACGTCAGCGACACTGACGCCTTTGCCGCCTGCTTGCCAACCACCTTCCAGTTGGTGGGCAGCCACTGCGCCGCCCCATAAGAAGTCTTTTCTCAATTGTGCCATAACTAACTCCATTCCTTGTGTCAACAAAGGCGAAATTCCGTGCAGGCGACAGCTAGTCTCCTGCGTGGTATTTCGCCTTAACATTTTTACCGATTACTTAGCAGCTTGCGCTTCTTCTTCAGCCAAACGCTGTTGTTCTTGTGAATACAGCACGTTGTCTTGGCGACGAACGAATGGCAAGTAAACAAAGAAGGTCATCACAAGCATCAACGCTTGCCACAATGCGGTACGCCAGCCACCAACTAAGAACCCAGAAACGATCGGCGGCGTGGTCCAAGGCACGTACACCCCATTAAATAGGGGAATGATCCCGAATTGGATCGCCAAATATGTCAGCCCCATTGAAAGCATTGGGGTGATCATAAATGGGATCAACATCAGTGGGTTCAACACGATCGGCGCCCCGAACAAGATCGGTTCGTTAATGTTGAACAACGCTGGGACGATTTCCAACTTCCCTAAGGACTTCATTTGTTCAGACTTGGCAAACCACAGCATGTACACGACCATACCAATGGTGATCCCGGCACCAGTTACGGTCCCGAATTGATCCAGCAATGCTTGAGTGAAAATGTGCCCACCAGCAGCTTGCGTCAAGTTGCCAGCATGGAACAATTTGGCATTTTCAGTCCCGTTAGACAATAAGATCGCCGTCATGATCCCTGAAACGATCGAGGAACCATGGACCCCAAAGAACCATAAAAATGAGATCAATAGTGGTACGATCAACGCCCCACCAAAGGAATCGGTGATCCCTTGTAGTGGTGTTTGGATCACGTTGTAGATGAATTGCAACATCGACGTGTGAGCAAAATGGTCAAAGGCCATGTAAACCAACATCCAGCCGGTAACCAATACCGCGGCTGGGATCAAGGCGATAAACGAGTTGGCGACGTTCGCCGGAACTTGTTCAGGCAACTTGATGGTAATGTTATGCGTTACAAACCAAGAATAGATCCACCCAGTGATCAACCCGATGATGATCGCTGCGACCATCCCTTTACCAGCTAACCAAGAGGTATCAATGAAGCCAGTTAAGTGCGAAACATTCTTCACTAAAACTTTGCCAGTGCCATCAGTGATCGGGGCCGTTGGTTGAAGGACGACCAAGAAACTGATCAGCGCGGTGATCCCGGCTGGCATTGGGGCGATGTGTTCATTATGCGCCCATTCATAAGCGATCCCAGTTACGGCGATCAGCGACATAACATTAAACGAGAAGTTCGTCGCTTGGTTGAAGTATGGCACCAACCCGGTACTGTTCATCCAAGCCGCCCAAGATTCGACTGGCAAAGATGATAAGATCAAGAACACCGACCCGATAATAATGAACGGAATGGTGTAGATCATCCCGTCTTTTAACGCGACGATGATCTTACTGTTGGTGAACTTCATGACTTTTGGCAACACTTTGTTGTTCAGGTAGTCATTCATATTATTCACTCCAATATATTGATTGCGGCTGCCAACGCCCACACGCTAGCAGGATAAAAATTGAGCTGGGCCCAAGTAAGCGGCGTATCTGGGGGGTACGCACGAATCATGATCACAAGTTACATTGTATGCGCCAGCTTGAATATTGTATACGTTTTCTAACGATTGAGAAACACGTAAGCAATCAAAAAACATGTTACGCTCGCGTAACATGTTTCATGATCGTAAACAACTTATCTTTAGTATGTTTCTATGTCGTAAATTACACGCTTGATGCATTAATTTTGGCTGTGCTCAGAGTCTAATTTGTGCGCGATCATTTCGATCAAATATACGATCGGCACTTGAGTCGTCAAGTTCAAATCGCCATGCACCAAATCAGGCATATAATAGCTGATCACCAAGTCACTCATTTTGGCTAACGTCGAATTGCCATGATTGGTGACGGCAATGACTTTAACATGTTCTGGTTGCACCTTAGTCACCAATTCGATCACTTGTTGCGTCTCCCCAGAAACCGACAACACCACCATCACAGTGCCTTGTGGTAATGGCGTATGCGCAGGAAACGGTTGGAATGGATCCATCACCGGTAACGACAACTTCCCTGCATTAGACCAAAACCGCGCCCCGTATTGCGCCAAGGAATTCCCGCTACCGATCCCATAAAACAACACCAAAGGCGCGCGCTCGATCAAGTCCATGGCTTGGTCGATCAACTTGCCAAAGTCCACCGAATTGACTTTTGAAAAAAAGTCCGCCAGTGGCATCGTGATATCATAAGTTTCCCCACGCGCCACTTCTTGGGTATGTTTGCGATATTGCTTTAACGCAAAGCGCAACTCGGAATAGCCTTCGTAACCCATTTTTTCGGCAAAACGCAAAATCGTGCTGGTCGACACATGGGCCTTTTGCGCCAAGGCGCGGATCGTCATGGTTTCGACTGCAGTTTGGTGTTTGTTGATGTAGTTATAAACCACTGTTTCTAGTTCGTTGAGCGTTTGTAGTTTCTCGTATGAAAACACAGGCACCCCTCCTAACTTCATTATCATGCGCCATTGGCATACAGCGGTCAAGCGCTCCCATTTGGCGTTATAATAGAAGGAAACAGGAGGCCGATCATGTCAGAGTCTAAATATGAAAAAATTGCCGCCGAGATCAAGCGTCGTATCCATGATCAAGTTTATCCCCCGATGTCGCGCTTGCCAGATCAAAATACTTTGGCCAAAGAATTCAACGTTTCGCGCGTCACCATTCGCGAAGCCTGCGATCGTTTAGCGCAATTGGGCTTGGTGTATAAGCAATCCGGGCGAGGCACTTATGTCTTAGGCGATGTGGCCACGCATGCTGAAGAAACACCAAGATCATGGTTTAGCGGCTTAACTGAAACCCGAGGAGAGCAACACGTTACCAGTGAGTTACTGGGGTTTAATGTCACCATGCCCAGTCCTTTGGTCCAAAGCAAACTTGGCTTAACGGCTGAAGAGCCAGTGTATGTCATTGACCGCTTGCGTAAAGTCGACGATACGCCGCGGTTTTTAGAACACAACTTTCTACCGTTAAAGCTGGTACCCGGTTTGTCGCGTGATGTGTTGAAAGGTTCACTATATGGCTATTTGTGTGACCACTTAGGGTTGCGCTTATCTGGCGCCAAGCGTGATATCACTGCGACTTTAGCCACTTCCCGTGATGTGGTTTATTTACAAGCCCAACTCGGCGAACCAGTCATTGAAATCGCCCAAGTCGTGTGGCTATCAACTGGCGAACATGTCGATTTCTCCACGGTACGCAATTTGGCCCGCTGGGGTGGGTATGCGATGATGAATACTTATCATCAATAGTTTCACGTGAAACATGGCGCCGATTTTCCGCCAAAATAATGAGAAAAAGCCTCATCATCTCCGTCAGTCCCCTCTCATCAAACGCTTCCGCGATCATGGCGCTGTCGATAAAATACAAAATGCCGCTTTGCTTACGCTACCATAGCTCCCCCGCCACCATATCCGCACGTGAATGCCATTTTTAACACACCGTCATTTCATTTTGATTAAAGCATTCTGTGAATTCAAATAATCGTCTTTACTTTGAAATTTTTCTCAGGTAAAGTGGCGATAATTGAGCGCTACCATAATTGAAATGGCGGCGCCGGGACAATCATGAGGGGGTATTTTTGCATGAAGAAAGCGAAGTTCTTTACCGCTGGCGCTGGCATGCTGGCGTTAACTGCGATCTTGGCCGCGTGTGGCGGTAGCAAATCCAGTTCCACCAACACCAATACGTGGAGCCGGATGGAAGGCGATGTGATCTCAACCATGGATGCATCCAAAAACACGGATGCGATCTCTGGGCAAGCGTTAACAGATACCATGGAAGGGTTATATCATTATCAAGGTACCAAGTTGACCCCAGGGCTGGCCACTAAAGTCACCAAAGCCACCAACAACGGCTTGACCTATACTTACAAGTTGCGCAAATCGACTTGGAGCGATGGCTCGAAGTTGACCGCGCAAGATTTCGTTTATGCGTGGAAGCGCACGGTCGATCCTGCCACCAAAGCCCAATATGCGTACCTGTTTTCTGGCATCAAGAATGCCGATGCGATCATGGCTGGCAAGATGAAGCCTGATACCTTAGGCGTCAAAGCCCTCAACGACCAAACGTTTGAAGTCACTTTGGAAAAGCCGATCCCTTATTTCAACACCATGTTGACTAACCCTGCCTTTTTCCCACAATCTGAAAAAGCAGTCAAGAAATATGGCGCCAAATACGGCACCAACTCTAAAGCCATTTTGACCAATGGGGCTTATACCTTGTCGGGTTGGAACGGGACCGGTAACTCTTGGACTGAAACCAAGAACCCGAAGTACTGGAATGCCAAAAATATCCACATTAAAACTATCAAGACGCAAGTGGTCAAAGATTCTTCCACAGCTTTGAACTTGTACAACTCCAAGAAGTTGGATCAAGTCACATTAGGTGGGCAACAAGCCGCTTCTGCTAAGTCCAACAAAGACTACAAAGCCTTGAAGCAAACGTCTGCGTTCTACTTGGAACTTAACGAAAAGAAGATCCCGGCCTTTAAGAATCTGAAGATCCGCCAAGCGATCTCTTATGCGTTGAACCGCGATCAATACATTAAAAAAGTGCTCAACGACGGCTCTTTGGCTTCTACAGGCGTCACCCCTGCTGGTTTGATGTCTGACCCATCAGATCCTTCCGTTGATTTTGCTAAAACTGCGGCCAAAGGCACCAGCCAATACACCAAATACGACCCAGCTAAAGCCAAAACCTTATTCAAACAAGGCTTAAAAGAAGTGGGCTTGTCCAGTTTGAACTTGGAATTAATGACTGATGATACCACCAACGCCAAAACCACTGCCGAATATTTGCAAAACATTTTGGAAAAGAACTTACCTGGCATGAAAGTCACCACTGCGACGGTGCCATTTAAGACGCGCTTGACCCGCTCTGCTAACGGCCAATTCGACATGGTCATTACCGCTTGGGGCGCTGACTTCCCAGATGCCATCAGCTTCTTGGATCTGTTCACCTCAGACAACTCCTACAACGACGGCAAGTGGAGCAATGCCCAATATGATGCTTTGATCAAAAAGTCTAAGACCACTGATGCCACCAACGCTGACAGGCGCTGGGACGATTTGGTCCAAGCCCAACAGATCTTGACCAAAGACATGGGTGTCGTGCCAATTTACCAACGGGTCTTATCCACTTTACAAAGTCCCAAGATCACCGGCTTGACTTATAGCCCCGCCAACACCTTCAACTACACCGGCGCTAAGTTGAACTAAGCGCTTGAATGACCTCGCTGCGAATCTGCAGCGAGGTTTTTTGATTCGATACAAAAATGCCATCACTAAGGCAAACTTAGTGGTGGCATTTTGACTCCGCATGATCTTGCATCACCATATCGACATGCGGGATCCCATCTTCTAAATACATGTCTGAAACAGCTTGAAACCCAAAACTGGCATAGAAGTGACGCAAATAATTCTGCGCTTGGATCTTGATTTGTTGATCTGGATATAAGCGCCGCACTGCCTTTAAGGTTTCGGTGACGAGCATTCGACCTAACTGTTCATGGCGGTGGGCTTTGACTACCAACACCCGCCCAAAGCTGATCGAGTGACCGTCATCATGCGAAATGATCCGCGCATAAGCCACTAACGCCCCAGCTTGGCGCAACTGGATATGCCACGCGTTAAAGTCTTTAGCGTCAACTTCTTGATACGGACAATTTTGTTCCACCACAAACACTTTGGTTCTGGCGGCTAGGATTTCTAGCAACATCGCTGGGGTCAGATCATCAGTTTTCGTGACCGTTACTGTCGTTTCCAAAGGATCACCTCTTTCAGTCATCGATCAAAATATCAATATTTTGATTCTAGCATCCCCTTTGGCCTTGACAATAGGTCGTATCGACGTATACTGGAACCTGTCGCTTCGACCTATTAGGAGGCTGTGATGTACGAATTATTGATTTTAAGTGCGCTGATCGTGCGCGATCGCACCGGCTACAAGCTGCGCAAGATCTTAGAAGGCAACTTGGAGCCGCGGCGCCAGATCTCCAATGGCGTGATGTATCCCATGTTGCACAAACTAGAAAAAGCCGGCTATATCACCTTGGAAGTCAAGCTGATCAAAGGCCGCACCCAAAAATTGGCCAAGATCACGCCTAGTGGCATCGATCATTTTGAAGCGCTGATGCACACGCCGATCGCCATGGATGCTAAGCGCGAGTCCAACTTCCGCTTTAAATTCCGTGGGCTCGGGCGCGAATCAGTTGGCTTTCAGCGCACCGTACTCAACGATTACCGTGATGCCACCACCGCTGATATCGACGCTTACCGTGGTGTGATCGGTCATTTGCGCAACATTTTGACTGACGCTAGTAAGCAAGTCGACGTGTCTTGGTCGCTGCGCACCTTACAGTTGGCGTTACGGGTTTCGCAAACGCGCTTGGCTTGGGTCGATGAACAGCTCAAAGCCATGGATGGCTTAGCTGATGATGCGCATTTTACCGCTGTTCCAAAAATCACAACAGAATCTGAGGAAAACAACCGTGAATAAAAGTTATCGCCAGTGGATCGCCTTAGTCGCGATGTCACTAGGCACCTTTATGGGGTTATTAGACGTTACTGTCGTTAATGTCGCTTTGCCAACCATGGCGACGCATTTCAATGAGACCTTCACCAACTTACAATGGGTGCTCAACATTTACACCTTGGTATTGGCCGTCAGCTTACTGATCGTGTCCAAGCTTGGTGACATGTATGGGCGCAAGAAATTATTTTTGGCCTCGATCGTGCTGTTCGTGGTGGCGTCTGCCGTCAACGGCATGGCGCCGAATTTGATGGTGTTGAACATCGGCCGGGCGGTGCAAGCTGTCGGTGGTGCCGGGATGAACTCATTGGCCATGGCGTTAGTCGCGTCCAACTTCTCTGGCAAAAAACGTGGCGTCGCATTAGGGATATTAGGTTCGGTGATCGGGATCTCAACGGCTTCAGGGCCTTTGATCGGCGGGTATTTAGTCGGCCAATTCGGCTGGTCAGCGATTTTTTACGTCAATGTCCCAGTCGGCATCATCACCGTGTTGTTAACGGCCTTTTACGTCAACGAAACGCCGAGTTATGGCGCCAAACAGCGCATTGATTTCGCCGGGATGGCGTTATCGGCGTTCACCTTATTCAGCTTGATCTACGGCTTGATCCAAAAAGAAGCCCACACCAGCTGGGCTTGGACGCGTTTAGGTGTGGCCGGTTGGCTGATCGCTGCGGTGATTGGTTTGCTCTTATTCATTGTCGTTGAACGTCGCGTCACCGATCCGATGGTTGACCTTTCCATGTTTAACAGTCGCCATTTTGTCGGCACCATCATTGTCGCTTTAGGTTTGGGGATCGCGATGTACTCGTTTAACGCCTTTTTGACGGTGTTGATGCAAAACTACATTGGCTATTCGGCTTTGCAAACCGGTGTGCGGCAGCTGACGATCTCGATTTGGTCACTGATCTTAGGGCCGATCACTGGGATGCTTGGGGCGCGTTTTTCCAAGCGCAAAATGATCGGCTACAGCTTATTGCTGGGGGCAGTCGGCTTTATCTTGATGATGAATGCCATGACCACGCATTTGAGCTTTGGGCAAATGTGGCCGGCGATGATCTTAATGGGGATCACCAATGGGATGGTCAATCCTTTACTCAACACTGCCGGCATGGAAGGCGTCGCCCCACAAACCATGGGCATGGCCAGCGGTTTGATCAACGTCTTTCGGCAAATCGGTACCACAGTCGGGGTCGTGGGGTTAGGCTTGATCCAAGACCACCGCTATGAACAATACTTAAGCACGCATTTAAACAAGATCGCCGCACTACCCAGTGCCGCCGTTAAATCCTTGCAAAAAGTCTTAGTCGACGCTGGTCCTTTTGCAGGCCATGGCATCGCCTTTTCTGCGCGGATGAGCAAAGCGCCTTTTGCCCATGATTTCCAAACCACGGTGTTGAATGCTTACGCCCACAGCATGCGCGGCATTACGTTAACTGCCGCGATCGTGTTTGTGATCGGCGCTGGTGCCGCCTTCTTCTTGATGCAAGAGGCGCATGATTCTGGCGACTTGAACTAAAACTATTTCCCGGGTTAACTTTAAGGTGAGAAATCAATAAGGCGCCTGTCGCACAAAGTCATTGGGCTTTGCGTGGCAGGCGCCTTATTTGGTGTCTCGTTGCTATTTGATATAAGCGGTCTTATACCCCCACTGCGTTCCTGCAGTGTTATGGGTCAAACCTTTGACGTCACCTTTTTGCAAGTAGGCGGTAACTTGTTGATACAGCGGCGTCACCCCTTGAGCTTGGTTGAACAACTTCGCGGCTTGCACCAGATCTTCCCAGCGCTTGGCGGCATCATTGGCATCAGTCGTCGTTGCCTTTTGGATCAAGGCGTCATATTGGGCGTTGGAATATTTGCCGTAGTTATAAGGCGTGTTAGATTCTGGGATCTGCAAGAAGCTGATTGGGTCATTGAAGTCGGCACCCCAACCAGATAACGCCAAGTCGAAATCGCCATCGGTTTCTTTTTGCTTGGCCATTTGTGATGGCAAAGCTTTCAAGTTGATGGTCAAACCTGGTAATTGATCAGGGAGTTGGCCGGCAATATATTCTGCCGTGGTTTTGCTTGTTGGATCATCGTTAGAATACAACAGCGTCAAGGTCAACTTGGTTTTACCGATAGCTTTGAGGCCTTTGGTCCAGTGGGCTTTAGCTGACGATGCGGCATAGTTGATGGTGTTGGCGACAGTTTGTTGCTTGGCGAAATCTTTGCCTGTCGTCGGATCACTGGCTAAGTCATTGGGTACAAAACCGCTTGGAATTTCTGAACCGTTACCTAAAGCCTTTTTGGTCAGCGCTTTGCGATCTAGCGCTTGGGAAAAGGCTAAGCGAATGTCTTGGTTATTCATCGCGGCTTTGACGGTGGCATCTTTGGCGGCGAAGTTATATTGCAAGTACGCAATATACGAGTATGCGTAAGAACGGAAGGTGCTGTCTTTTTCGTATTTTGGCACTTGGTTAACTGCCAGTGGCGTCAGATCCAACTTGTTGGTGTTGAATAAGTTAACGCCGGTGCTGGTGTCTTCCACCACTTGGAAGTTGATTTTTTGCAGGCGAACCACTTTTTTATCCCAGTAGTATGGGTTTTTCTTAAAGGTCCACGTGTTGCCAGTCCCGTTCCAGCCAGTGATCACAAAAGGCCCAGAATAAAGCATTTTGCTGCTGGTGGTGGCGTATTTCTTGCCATATTTGGTGACAGTTTTTTCATTTTGCGGGGCAAACAGCGGATAAGCCATCAAGACTTTGAAATACGCGATCGGCGTGTCTAAGCTGACTTGAACGGTGTGGGTATCCAAAGCTTTGATCCCTAACGTGTCAGGCTTGGCTTTGCCTTGGTTGATGGCATCGGCGTTTTTGATCCCAGAAAACAAGTAGCTATACGGGGACTTGGTTTTAGGGTCGATCGTGCGCTGCCAAGAATAGACAAAGTCTTGGGCCGTGATCGGCGAACCATCGCTCCACTTGGCGTTATCGCGAATGGTAATGGTCCAAGTTTTTCCATCGCTTGACTTCACGGCTTTGCTGGCTAAACCGGCGATGGCTTTCCCATTTTGACCTAAGCGCCAGAAGCTTTCGTAAACATTGCCAGTTTGGCCGTAGCCAGTGGCTTGCGCCAAGTCGATCGTGGCCAAAGGTGCGGTGGCACTTAAATTCAGTTCCTGTTTCGGCGCTGAATTCGACTGGCTTTTGGTGTTGTTGCCGCAAGCTGCCAAAACCAAGCCTAATGCTAAGGTCACAACAGTTAATGCGGCAGTTTTGAAATGCGTCATCACAATTCCTCCAATTGATTTTTACGACAAAAAGGCGCCGACGATCCTCCAACGATGCAAAAAGCATCCGCTGAAGGCGTCGGCGCCAAAATTTGGTCTAGTCGTTACCTAGCCAAATATGCCGTCCAAGAGTCCGCCATCAGCGTCGACTTGCACATGCATACGCAGCAACATTGCATTTGTTTCATCGATTCGTTCATAGCGGCCCCTCCTTTTTTTAATATGGGCTTAGCATACCTGAGGTTTTCACCTCTGTCAAATAAAATATCCGGATAATTTGTTATCTGCAACCAAAAGCATCAAGATTTCGCTGATTTGACGGCGGTACCAATCACTTTTGATTCGGGTGTCCTTGCCAAGTGCGGCCATCCGGTCAAATCAGCACCTTAACCAAGCTACCAGAATTTGTCATTATCCTATCATGACACGATACCAATTGCAACCAATTGGTGTGAATTTTTTAATGCTGCGTCATCGCTTTTTTAATAGACACGGCAACACAAAAAAACCTTTGCGCCGCGATCCAAGTGATCGTGGCGCAAAGGTGCTGAGGCTTATTCGTATAAGAACCCGGCTTCACGCAAGGCTTGTTTGATCTCAGAGATCTGTTCTGGCTTTTCATAGCCAATGGTGTGTAGGTGAACGCCATCAGTCAATTCAGACAACATATGGCTTTCATGTTGCAACATGCGTGAGTGAAACAAGTGGATCTCTTGTTCTGAAGCCACTTCAAGCGAGCCGCGTAATTGGCCATATACTGGGTGATCGATCATGACATCTTTCACGACGCCACCATGATCGATAATGATCTGCATTTCTTTAACGGCATCTTCTGGGGAGTGCTTGCAAACGATCACAGCAGTTTTTGTGGCGCTATCTTCAAACTGATAGCCGCGCGGTGTGGCGATCAGTTTCGTCCCTTGGGCCCGCAACAAAGCCACATCCCCGACGACCGTTTGGCGACTGACCCCAAACTTTTTGGCAAAAGCCGTGGCGGTGATCGGGGCTTTGGCGTCGGCTAAGGCCATTTGAATCTGAGATTGACGTTCAGCACTGGTTAACATAGTAAATCCCTCCGTTGCATTGTCTTATACCCCCAGCTTACGCTAAAACACCAGTGCTGACCAGTCTATTAACAAAATTATTGGAAGCGCGCTCGACCTGCGCGCCGATGCAGACCAATCCGGATCAGCTTATCACACTCCGTGACGATCAAGGTGATAAATCCTGCCGCGACTGCGATCCCCCATTCACGCCAGCTCATCGCTGCGGTGCGCATGACACTTTGCATGAATGGCAAATACGTCAAGCCTAGTTGCAACACCATCATCAACCCAATGATCCAAAAGGCGTGCGGATTGGAGAAGAACTGCTTGGAAAACACGATCGCTTTGGTGCGAATGTTAAACAGATAAAAGATCTTGCCTAAGATAATGATGTTGACCATCATCGTTGATGCCACTGCTGGGCTGGCGATGCCATTGCGCAACAACCAGTCATGGGCGATCAAGCCGATCCCAGAGATCAGCACCGACACATACAACAGTTGGAAAACGTCATGCTTGTTCATCATCGGGGCATCGTTAGGCCGCGGTGGCCGCAACATGATCCCATCTTCTGCTGGTTCAAAAATAAACGCTAATTGGATGGTGATCGCCGACACCATGTTGATCCAAAGCATTTGGCTGGCATTTAACGGCATATCATCGCGGGTCAACACGGTAAACGCGATCACTAACCCTTCAGCAAAACTAGTCGGCAACAAGAACAAAATACTTTTTTTGATGTTGTCATAGATCCGGCGACCTTCTTTGATCGCCCGTTGCATGGTCGTAAACTTATCGTCTGTTAAGATCATGTCGGCGGCATCTTTGGCCACGTCAGTCCCAGACTCACCCATGGCCACGCCGATATCCGCTTGTTTCAACGCTGGGGCGTCATTGACCCCATCGCCGACCATGGCCGTCACGTTGCCAGCTTTTTGCAAAGCTTGTACGATCGCCAATTTATCAGCCGGCGTGGTGCGAGCAAACACATCTGCTGACACCATCGCGTGTTCGCGATCTGCAGGACTCATGGCTGCCAGTTGCGCGCCAGTGACGACTTGTGGGTCATCGGCCAAACTCAAGGTTTTGGCGATCGCTTGGGCGGTTTGCGGGTGATCGCCAGTGATCATTTTAACTTTCACGCCTGCTTTGCGCATGTCGCGGATCGACGCGATCACTTCTGGACGCGGCGGATCGATCAATGCGGCCAACCCTAAAAAGTCGATCCCTTCAGCTAACAGATCATGACTGATCGTATCTGCGTCTACCACGCGTGAACCCACGGCAATGACGCGTTGGCCTTTTTGCGAACAAGCGCTGGTCCAAGCCAAATAATGGGCCTCATCAAAGTTTGGATCCGCTTGTTTGGCCATCGGCAATAACTTATCTGGCGAGCCTTTGATATACAGCTTTTTGGTGCCGTCTGCTAAGCGCACCAACTTGGCCATGTAACGAAAATCCGAATCAAATGGCATCAGATCCAATTCTTCAAGCTCTTCAGTGACGCCAAAAGCCTTTTGATATGCGGTGATAAACGCCCCATCAGTGGGTTCGCCGTTGATCTCATATTTTCCGTCGATTTGCGCTAACGTGGTATCGTTGGCTTCATAACCGGCTAACAACAACGCCGCGAGATCTTGGTGGTCTGCTGGCGCGATCACCTGTTGATCCAAGGTGAAGTCCCCAGCTGGCGCATACCCAGTGCCGCTGACGGCATATTCAGCTTGCGGCGTCAAAATATGCGTCACAGTCATTTCGTTTTGTGTCAACGTCCCAGTTTTATCAGTGGCGATCACATCCACTGAACCTAACACTTCAACCGAAGGCAAGTCTTTGACAATGGTGTTTTCGTTTTTGGCCATGGCTTGCACACCCATGGCTAAGATCACACTCGTCGTCGCTGGTAGCCCTTCTGGCATCGACCCGACGATCATCGTCACGATCCCTAACGCCAAAGTCCCTAAGGTATAGTGGCCGCCGATCAACCCAAAGATAAATAAGGCCACCGCAAACGCCAAGATCCCATAAGAGATCCCTTTGCCGATGCCATCAAGTTGCTTCATCATTGGCGATTGGCGCTTTTTGGCGTTAGCCACTGCCGCGGAGATCTTCCCGAGTTCACTATCTGCGCCAGTGGCGATCACCAAACCCAACCCAGAACCTGATGCCACGGCCGTTGACGAAAAGGCCATATTGGCTTGTTCAGCTAGCGGGGTGTCGCTTGGCAATGCGTCAGGCGATTTGGCGACGGAGTTGGTTTCACCAGTTAACACTGCTTCTTGCATCATCAAGTTATCGCTATCAATGATGCGCAAGTCAGCTGGGACATTATCCCCAGCTTCAAGGAACACGACGTCGCCGACCACCAGTTCTTCGGCAGGGACGTCGATGCGCTGGCCGTCACGATAAACCGTGGCATTATGGGCCAGCATTTTTTTGATTTGATCAAGCGAATCAGAGGCATTACTTTCTTGAATGTAGCCAATGATCGCATTGATAATGATCACCAAGGCAATAATGATCGTGTCAGTCAACAAGCGCATCATGCTGGTCATCAGCGCTGCGCCGATCAGAATGTAAATGATCAAGTTGTTGAACTGCCGCACGAATAAGACCCACTTTGGGGTGCGATGTGAAGCTAAAGCGTTGGGCCCATTTGCGGCTAAACGTTTTTCGGCCTCGGCTTGCGTCAAGCCGGCCTCTAAGTCAGGCGTTTTGACGGTTTGTTGCACCTGTGCCACCGTTAAGTGGGTCATTTTTATCTGCGCACTGGGATCTTCCATATATCATCATCCTTTTAATTAATATTTTAGTCACTGCTTCTAATTTAATCTTACGGGGATGGGAAAATTAGTGCAAGTCTCAGCCTCGATATTTCCCGGGCAATATTTTAGGTGTCACATTCAGACCCAACCTAGCGCTCGGATCACTGCCATGGCAACGATCCCGACGATCACCACCACCAGCAAACTCTTGGAGATCACCCCAGCGATGATGGCTGGAATACTGGCGATCAAATTCTCAGTATTGACGCTTGGCCATTGCCCTTGGTGATACACCAACAAGCTTTCAACAAAAATCGCCGCTAAGATCGCCACTGGCACAAAACTTAAAAACTGCAGCAGCCATTTCGGCAGCGTGGCGGCTTTCACCAACGCAAACGGCACCACACGGATCAGCCAAGTGACCAACCCGCACAAAATGATCGTGATCAGCACTTTACTCATCGATGTTCCACCGCCATTCCAAATAAGCACCCTAAGATCGTCGCCACTAAAATAGCTGTCGACCCTGGCATGAAGCGCATCAAGATCACCATCACTACCCCCACAAAAGCCGCCACGGTCAAATGACGCAAAAAGGGCTTCGAGCGATCCGTGATCATTTGCAAATATAACAAGCCGATAAACATGGCCACTACCGCAAAATCCAACCCCAGCGCTTTGGCATCTGGGATCAAACTGCCGATCAGCGCGCCGATCACCGTGGCAATGATCCACACTAAGTAAGCCACCACATTGGCGGCATGAAACCAAGCCGGCCGCAAATGGTGATCCGTTAAGTTGAGCTTGTTCATGGACAGCGCAAAAGTTTCATCTGTCAACAAAGTCCCAATGGCAATATTTTGGCCCATAGATTCGTCTTGTAAATATGGCGCCACCGTCATGCTCATTAAGCTCATGCGGGCATTGATCAACAGCGTCGACACCACGATCGCGCCGATGGGACTGCCTGCCAGCAACATGCTGGTGATCACAAATTGGGCACTGCCGGCATAAACGATCAATGACATCAACAACACGAACCATACTGATAAATGACTGGTATGGGCCACGATGCCAAACGCCAACCCCACGCCGATATAGCCAAACACTGTCGGCATGACGTCTTTGATCCCCGCTTTAAAGTCTAATTGCGCATCCATCCGCTCACCTCGCGTTTTAATATGAGAACTTAATTAGATTTTACCTGTTTATTTTTCATTATCAACCCTAACCCCATAAACACCGGCGATTTCTGCTCACAAAAAAAGACGCTTGCCGATTTCAGCAAACGTCGATGCCGCAACTTCACGCCGCCAACTGCGGCAACGCTGGTTTGGCAAAGAAGTACCCTTGGAAATAATGGATCCCTAGCGCTTCGACAAAATCGATATCGGCTTGCGCTTCGACTCCTTCTAAAATGATCTGCAAAGAATTTTTTTGCGCCACCTCGGCCCAAAAGCGGATCCGCTCTTGAATGCGTTGGGTAGATTCCGTTTGCCGCAAATTCTGCATGGCAAATTTCACGCCGTCGACATAAGGGATCAGCTGTTGCACCAATTCAAAGGAGTTATCCGACCCGACATCATCAATATGAATCTGGATGCCAGCAGCGCGGTAGATCGCGGAAATACTGCGCGTGGTTGCCAGATCTGGCACATCCACGATTTCCACCGTCAACGCATCTGGGCCGTCATGGCTTTGTAAGCAAGCGATCAAAGCATAGGCAGTTTGCGGGTCAGCAAATTGCGCCAAGGTCAAATTGATCGCCACGTTCTTGCTGTGGGCATTGGCGACAGCTTGATAGATCAACTGGACTTGCAAGTCGATTGCCAAATCAAAAGAATTTGGCAACACCCAGCGGCCTTGGGCGATATCATAAGTCCGCAATAATAACTCATTGCACCAAACTTGCGGCGGTTGCGCGCTTGCATCCATGATCGGTTGCGCAAAAAACGCATACTTTGGCGCGATACTGCGCATTTCATTGGCTTGCACCGGCGCGCCATCGATCGTGATCGTGTCGCGCCCGCGTTGCTTTGACGCATACACATTGTCATCGGCGCGTTTGTACAGATCATCGGCCACGCCATCGCCAACTTGCACTTCAGTCACGCCGATCGACGCGGTCACTGGGATCGCGACGCCTTCATAACTGAACTGCCCGTCATGGATCGCTTGAAAGCATTCGCGGATCACTGGCAACAGTTGATCCGGCGAAGCGTTGGGGAAAGCCACATTGAACGCTTCGCCGCCAGCGCGATAGAAGTGCTCATGCAAGTCATGTTTTTTCAACACGCCAAGCAAAGTTTCAGCAGTTTGGATCAACACCGCATTACCAGCCAAATGCCCGAATTCTTGATTGATCTTACGCAACCGGTCGATATCTAGCGCCATCAACGTCAACGGTTGATGATCGGCTTGCGCTTTTTCAAACAATGCCGTGATATCGGCTTGATCTTGCTGATAAGTGGTCGCATTGGTCAGCTTGTCATAAGCGGCGAGATCTTTGAGTTGTTGATGGGTTTGAAATTGTTGCCATTGCCAACTCCAAAAAAAGTCCGTCAACGCCGCCATCACCAAAAACATCCCCACGGCTTGCGTGGCCAAGCGCCCATCTACGCGCAATCCCGCAGCCAGCGGTGGCACCGTATACCAAAACGCGATCCCAGCAAATGCGGCCACGATCATCAACGTCCGCGAGCGATTACGGTTTTCATCAGCCCGCAGGCGAATGGCGATCCCGATGCCTAGCATCGCCACCATCGCCAAATACCCCCAAGCCGATTGGCCAGAGGCATGATGCATCCACCAGATCCCAGCAACACCAAGCATGCGCAGCGCGTATTCACCAATGGCGATCTGCTCATCAAAAATCGGCACCAGCAAAATAAACAGCGCCATATTGGTAAACATCATGCCATCCATAAATCCGGCATACCCGCCATAAGCCATGATCGCCCCAGTCGCCAGCGGCATCAGCGTCAACAACCAGCGAAAAAAGGTCGCATCGCGTTGCCCACCAAAAGCCCGTCGCCAAATATACAATTCAATGCCAACAAAGCCTGCCGTGAAAAACGTCGCCGCAACTGTTTGAACCAGCCACATGCTTGCTGAAAGATCACCAAAATTAAAGTTCAAGCCGCTGCCCCCTTTTGGCTGGATGCCTGATCGGTTCCATTTTCTCACAATTATTTTTGCCTGAACAGGCGCTTTGACCAGGTTTCATGAGAAATTCCCGCAAAGGCGCTAGGTTCTTTCACCTGGCCGCCGTGTTAAAATAAGCGTATCAATCGTTGGAGGCGTTTTTGTGACTTATCGAGCTGTGGCATTATTTGATCTAGACAAAACCTTACTGAATCCCCAAAAGCAGATCCCACCAGAAAATCTCGCCGCATTAAAAGCGTTAAAAGCCAATCATGTGTTGACGGTGCTGTCGACTGGGCGCAATTATTATGAACTTGCCGATTGGATGCGCTTAGGCGAGATCTCCAGCGCCATTGCCGCCAATGGCGCAGACGTGTACCACCAAGGGCAACATTTATTTGAAAGTCCGGTCGGTTTACCGCAACTACATCGTTTAACGGCACAAGCCAACGCTGACGGCGTGGCTTTGGCTTATTATAATGGGCGCTGTTCGGCACTTTCACAAACCACCCCACAAACCCAAGCCAATTACCAATGGGTGCGCCAAACCCCGCCACCAGTGGATCCGGCGTTTTTTGATCACAGAGACGTGTGCATGTTGTTGATCTTTTTGGCGCATAACGCGCAAGGTGATGCCATGGGCGAGCGCTATATCAAGGCTTTTCCTGAGTTGCAGTTTTACCGCAACGGCGAAAGCACCTTAGACATCGTCAATGCGCACCAGTCTAAAGCCAGCGGGCTGGACATTTTGATGAAGCAGCCAGAACTTAGCGGTTTGCCAACTTATGCTTTTGGCGATGGCAACAATGATATCGCCATTTTAAAAGCCGCCACAGTTGGGGTGGCCATGGGCAATGCGTTGCCTCAAGTGGCGGCAGTGGCTGATTATCAAACCGATGACTACTTACATGCCGGCATCCCCAAGGCGTTGAAACATTTTGGCTTGATTTGATTAAATAACATTGGCACAACTTTCATCGCCGTGGGGTCAAGGTTATCAGGCGATACAATAATTTGACGAAGCGAACGTTTGTTTGTATACTGAATGAGGACGTTTGGTGTACCGTTTGTGAATCAAACAGACTGCCGCCGCACCCCAAAAAAATAATTTTTTTATCTAGCCAAGGTTGTGACATTCGGCTTCAACGCTGTTATACCAGCCTGTACTAGCAAATTTGGCCTTGACAAGCGCAACCGCCAGCCGCTGGGTCGCGTGCACTTGTGAACTGATTTTCACAAACTTTTGAAAATTGGCGTTTGGCCAAATTCTGCTATACTGGAAGCAACTTGTTGCTGCAACGGTTGTCTGCAGGACTTGGATTAGATAACTTGGAGGCCTTGAAGTGATCGATCAATCTACCCTTAAGCCCATTGTGTGGCTGAATGATAACTGCTATATTACGTTAGTTCCAGATGCGACTTATAACTTAGAAGTCTGGCAACGCGATTCAAACGATCACGACCAACGCCTCGGTCGTATGGACTACAAATTCCACCGCGACACTTTCGCCGGGTTCATCTACCGGCTGTTGCCAAAAATCGATCTCTTGCAGATCCACGCGATCCAAAAGCGCCTCAATCCCTATTTTGATTTGGAAGTGTAACCATGGATGCTTTAGTGATGAAGTTATTGATCATGGTAGTCACCGCTTTGGCTGTGACCATCGCTTTGCTCATTTTCGAATGGCGCACCAAGCAAGGCACCAAGCTGTCATACAGCTTAAAAGGCGCCGTCAG
The DNA here is from genome assembly GCF_045862175.1 of Lacticaseibacillus salsurae. Lineage (NCBI taxonomy): Bacteria > Bacillati > Bacillota > Bacilli > Lactobacillales > Lactobacillaceae > Lacticaseibacillus > Lacticaseibacillus salsurae. The sequence continues at coordinate 58,824 of NZ_BAAFZI010000011.1, forward strand.
CGTCGTGTTGATCGGTGTGTTGATCAGTTTACTTACAGTACGCTAAAAAGCCGCGATCTCCGCGGCTTTTTTGTTTGCACTCATGGACCGAAAATCTGGGGGCTGCGGCGGTAAGCACCTAATAACAGACCGCCTATCCCTCTCAATTGCCAAGCGGTATCATGACCTCATCATAAGAATGGTGAGGTATTTATATGGACGAAGATCAACCCGAGATTGTTCGTATCAAGTTGGAC
>NZ_BAAFZI010000012.1:0-59011 GCF_045862175.1 Lacticaseibacillus salsurae
CGATAGGGTTGTGTAAAGTGCATGGGGATTGACGGAATACCGGGAATTCCTATGCATCTATTATACAACGATAACGGGTTAAGGAGCTGTTACAGATAACTTGGACAAATTATTCACCAGCCACTACATATGCCCGCCGACTTTATTGGTGCCTAAGCCAAATTTAGGTAATATCAATTTTTTTGAAGTCATATGTTCCTCCTGCAAGCAATAGCTTACCTACATATTGTAAGCTGAATTTGAGCCAAACGCCATGAAACTTTCCCAATAAAATAACACTTCGACTAAGATGATGGTCGAAGTGTTTTCGATTATGCCATTAATTTGCTAAAGTGTAACACCCGATCAAGCGCGGCCATGATCGGCGCGGTAATCGCCATAATGATCGCTTCTGACAACATCAAGCTCCCATAGATGCCTAAGAACGCGTGGCTCATGGACATATGCCCAGTCCAAACGATTTCGATCGCGATCAAAAACATCGTGACAGTCATCACGACAATGTTCAAGGTCATTTTTTGCCAAAGTTTCGGCAAGTGCGGCGCGATGTAAGCCACAGCAACTAAGCCGATCAAGCTTTGTCCCCCGCCAAATACCACGTCGATCCAGCCTAGCGAGCTGAACAGCGCGTTGAAAATGACCACGCCGATCACGACCCCGAAGACATACTTTTTGGAAAATACCACCAAATGATTCAAACCTTCAGAGATCCGAAATTGGATCGCGCCGCTGGCCAAATTGAATACTCCTGGCACCACTGAGAGCACCACATATAGCGCGGCGATCAAAGCGCTGACCACCAATGTTTTCGTGCGAGATTGTTGCATTGTATTGCCTCCTAGTTTTTTTACGTGGGATGGATCACGAACCACGATGTCCTAGTATAGCAGACAAAAGCCCAACGCACAAAAAACTCTGGTGTGGTAGTCGTTTGAATTTAGAACTCTGGCTAAGCACTGCGGTATGGTGAGGAAACTAGTCTGCCATATTCAAATGACCGCAGATAACTGACAACATCTTGATGTGGCTTGGCACTAGTATGCAATACCTACTAGTGGCAACCTGATCATTCAGTCAACTTAACTACTCGAGAAGATCTAAAGGCGCAGGTGAATTGGCATAACGGGACAAAACTTAGGCGTCAAAACATCGGCGGGCTTTGCCGATTTCTAAAGCCGGCCGCACGGTAACTTGGCCAATTTTCCGCAGTGGTACCAATTGACCGCAACCCCCAGATCTTCGGACCGCAATCAAAAAAGCCTGACCACAGCGGCCAGACTTTCAACATTATTTTCCAATTGGTTTAAGGCCGATAGACACCGCCAATGCGCTATCAACAGCGCGCATTTTCAGCGGATCAAGCACTGAGATCTTATCTGACAAGCGCTGTTTATCAATGGTGCGGATCTGTTCCAACAGCACCACCGAATCGCGCTCGACGCCATCAACGCCTGCTTTGAGACCAACATGTGTCGGCATTTTCGGCTTGTTGATACGACTGGTGATCGCCGCGACGATCACAGTGGGGCTATATCGATTGCCCACGTTATTTTGGATCACCAAAACCGGTCGCATGCCGCCTTGCTCCGAACCGACCACGGGTGAGAGGTCGGCGAAGAAAATATCCCCACGCCTAACAATGCTGTCCATAATCTGCCCCTATCCAACAGCTAGCGGATCTGGGCATAAGCCTCGTTTTCACAAGCGACGAATTCATGGCAGATCTCTTGGTTCAAGGATGCCATTTCTTGATAGCCATTTGCCAGATCTGCTTCGGATTGTTCTTCACGTGACAAAAAGTCCGCCAAAATGCTATCGATCAATTCGCTTGGATCCGTTACGCATGTTTTGCAATAGCTGTCGAGCCGTGCCCGCAGCGCCTCTGTCATACTAACTTTTAAAAATTGTGCTTGTGCCATGTTGCGCCCTCCCGTGGCTGTATTCATGATTTATCCTACCACAGGAACAAAAGAAAACAACATGAAAATAACAAAATGCTTTAATCAATCATGACCCGAGGGACTCTTTCTGTCAAGCCGCAAGCGATCTCATAGTGGATGGTGCCAGCATATTCAGCAACATCTTGCAGCGTGATTTCGGCGTCACCACTTTTTCCGACTAACACGACATCTGTGCCGGCTGGATATTCGTGCGGCAAGCGGATCATGAATTGGTCCATGCAAACGCGCCCGACGATCTCACATTCATGGCCATCAACTAACACGTGAAAGCCTTGCAAGCGGCGTTGCCACCCGTCAGCGTAACCCATCGGCACCGTGCCGATCCATTCCGCTTGTTTGGCATGATAAGTCGCGCCATAAGAGATCGCGGCGCCTTTTGGCAACAACTTGGAAAAGCTGAGCTTGGACACGACTTGCATCGCCGGCTCTAGTGGATAAGGCGACGTCAAGGCGCGCCCAGAAGGATTCAACCCATACATCGTGATCCCAAAGCGCACCATATCCGAATGCGTCGCCGTGTGCCACATACTAGTCGCAGAATTAGCCACATGCACATACCGCGGCCGCTTCGGCAACGCCGAAAGCATCGCATTGAAGTGCGCACTTTGTTCATCAAAGTAGCTGGTATCTGCTTCATCTGCCGTGGCAAAATGGGTAAAAATGCCTTCAACATCTAACGTTTCGCAATTTTGGGCAAACTCAGCGGCTTGTTTGATCACCTCAGGTTCACGAAAGCCGATACGTCCCATGCCAGAATCCACCGCCAAATGAATTTTCAAAGCTGGGACATCAGGCGTTTGCGCCAATGCTTGATCAGCTTGTTGCATCCAAGCCAAGTCACCAACTGGCAAAGCAATGTCGTGAACCGCCGCCAATGGGGCTAATTCAGGCGGCACGATCCCCAACACCAAAATCGGCAACGTGATGTGCGCCGCACGCAACGCCAATCCTTCTTCTAACACTGCCACACAAAAGCCGCTAGCCCCAGCTTCTTGGGCGATTTGTGCCACATTCAACAATCCATGCCCGTATGCGTCCGCTTTCACCACGGCAAATAAGCACGTGTTGTCGTCTAAGCGCGCTAAAGCGTGTTGAATGTTATGCGTAATCGCTTGTTTTGATACCAGCACCTTGGTTGGGCGCAGGTCTGCTGTGACCATCGTCATTGGGTTACCTCCAAAATTACTTCTGTCATGACCAGCGTATCGGTGTGCGAAATCGACACATGCGCTTTGCCAGCAAAAGGATGTTTGGTGATCTCAGGCTTGCCGCGGTCATTATCTAAGCATTCAACATCTTGCAAGCCTACTTCGCCAAGTCCGGTGCCATAGGCTTTGGCATACGCTTCTTTCACCGAAAAGCGCCCCGCTAAAAACTCAGCAGCGCGTTTGCCATCAAAGCTGGCAAACTTCGCCAATTCAGCCGCAGTGAGCACTTTTTGCGCAAAATCTGAACGCTTTTGTTGGGCAGCTTGGATGCGGGCAATTTCTGTGATGTCGACGCCGATGCCATAGATCATGAGGCTTCCTCCTGTTTAATCACATTGTATCATTATAGCCCCGATTTACCGAAAATATTGCCTGGTAGCCATGAAAACTCATCATGCCGGCATGAAGCGGTAAGAAATTGACGAAAAAAAACGACCAGCAACGGCTGATCGAATCTATTATCTCAATGCTTCTTCATGGCTTTAACAAAAGCAGTTTTGCTTTGCTTGAGCGCATGACTAAGGCGGTGAAAGAACCCTTTGGGGACAGGGTCATCCCAAGAATAGATCCCGCGTTTGAGATTTTCGCGATTTTCCAAATATCGTGCCAAACTCAACGGGCGATCACCTGACAGCGCGCGCAGTTCATTGATCGCATTTAAGTTGTCTTCAACTGTCCACGGATGTTGGACCAATTCAAAGGCATATGCCCGCATACTTTCAGGGCTGTCTAACCATGATTTCTCTGTCATACTGATCTCCTTCTTTGCTCGCGTTGCCGACGCAATTCTTTTTGTAAACGCGTAATTCCTCTCATCGATGACGTATCTAGTACCTCGTTAAAAGCATCTTGTAAGTCATCGTCAAGTAAAACACGTTCGACTTCTGAAGCAAAAGTACTCAAGGCTTCGTCAACGAACAAATAATCTGGATAACTTAACAAAAATCCAAACGAGTCAAGGACATGCATGAGTTCAACCACTTTGGTTTTCATCACTAATGCCACAGCGAAACGCTCGATCCGTTCTTCATCAACACCTCGCTGTCGCATTTCTTGAATCACACTGGCACCTTCACGTAAATGGTTTGTCACCAATAACACTTTTTCGCGCACATCACCCGGATAACTGATCATCAGTTCATGCGTACGTTTAATTTTATTAGCTTTCACATCCTGCGCACGGACATTGGTATTGCGTCGATAAGTGAAAGTCGCAATGGTTAAAGAAATTGCCGCAATCAGCGTCCCTAACAACCCTAACAATTCCTTGAAATCTACCCACCAAGCCTGTTGGTCTAGTCGAATCAATGTCAAGACGACATTCATTTTAACAGCTCCTTTTATCCGTTACAAATCTACCAGCATAGATTAATTACGCAAAAATGACGCCATTTGATACATATAAAAATATCGATTTTTCAGCGCATAAACAAAAAGCCCCACGATCACAATGATCGCAGAGCTTAACGCTAGCAAAAATTAGTCTTTTTTGTAGCTACGTTTGCCGGAGAAATCGCGGCCTTTGCCGCCTTCGCGACGTTGACGGTCATAACCGCCTTTGTTGCCGCCATCACGATGGCCACGGTAGCCGCCATTTGAACGATGGTCGCCGTTGCCACGGTGATCGGAATTCGAACGATGGCCTTTGTAGCCGCCACGATAACCGCCGCCACCATTACCATTACGGTGACCACCGCGGTTAGGCAATGGGCGTTCTGGGGTGATCTTAACAGGAACCGTTGAGGCGTCATCAGGGCTGATGGCTTTCAAGTAAGCGGAAACCAATTGTAATGGGGTGTATTCTTCCAATAAGCTTTCTGCCATTGGTTCGTACTTTTCCAAATCATCGGAAGCCACTTGTTCTTTGACCGTGGATAAGCCAGTGGAGATCTGACCTAAGAAGGCTTCTTGGGCAGTCGGTGGCTTCAAAGGCATCATGCGCTTTTTGGTCAAGTCTTCGATGGTGCGCAAGTAGCCGATTTCGTTAGGCGTCACAAAGGTCACAGACACACCGGATTTCCCGGCACGGCCAGTACGGCCAATACGATGCACGTAAGAATCTGGATCTTGCGGAATATCGTAGTTATAAACATGGGTGACGTTGTTGATATCCAACCCACGCGCAGCCACATCAGTTGCGACTAAGAAGTCTAATTCGCCGGCTTTGAATTGACGCAAAACGCTCATGCGCTTTTGTTGGGTCAAATCACCGTGAATGCCTTCAGCTTTATAACCACGCGCTTTTAAACCGCGGGTCAATTCATCGACACGACGCTTAGTTCGACCGAAGATCAAGGCCAATTCTGGGGCTTGAACGTCGAATAAGCGCGTCATCACGTCAAACTTCTCAAAGTCTTTGGCGCGAACATAATATTGATCCACCGTGTCTGCAGTCAATTCTTTGGACTTGATCTGCACGGTGATCGGGTCATGCATGAAGTTCTTGGTCAAACGCAAGATCGGCGCTGGCATCGTTGCGGAAAACAGCAAGGTCTGGCGAGTGGCTGGGGCCGTTTTAACGATAGATTCAATATCTTCGATAAAGCCCATATCAAGCATTTCGTCAGCTTCATCAAGCACCAACGTCTTTAAGTTTTCCAACTTCAAAGTGTGGCGGTTGATATGGTCGAGCAAACGACCTGGGGTGCCGACCACGATTTGTGGGTGATCAGCTAATTGCCGGATCTGGCGGCGAATATCAGCACCACCATAAACGGCTGTGACTTTGACTTTTTTGTCGCGGCCTAATTTGTATAATTCTTCTTGCGTCTGGATGGCGAGTTCACGCGTTGGGGAAATGACCAACGTTTGGACGGCGCGATCCGCAAAATCAATATCTTGTAAAACAGGTAAGCCAAACGCAGCCGTTTTACCAGTACCAGTTTGCGCTTGACCGATCACATCTTTACCTTCTAAGGCTAACGGGATCGTTTCCGCTTGGATCGGAGTCGCTTCTTCAAATCCTGCACGGGTAATGGCCTTAAGTAAATCATGATCTAAACCGAGTTCTTTAAACTTCAAATGGTTTCCTCCTTGGATTGTGTAACACCTGATTTACAGAGCAATCCTGGAGTCTGCCTTGCAAATCTCGGTCACGTGACTGTTTTTCTGAAAACAGCATCTTTAATACAGTACCACTAAACTAACGAGAATTCAACTCCCTGATTTTTTATCACCAGATAAATGTGGTCGCAGTCCCTGATCAAGCGCCAAAAATTCTATCAAAAAAGCCCTTGTTAAGCCATTTCAATTAAGAAACAGACCTGCAAGAGCTGATCAAAATTAATTTAACCGCGGTCGCCATCTAGCAGCGCCGTGAGGACATTTTCCAAATGTAAGCCGTGACTGGCTTTCAACAACACCATATCTTGATAAGAAACATCTTCTTGTAAGGCGTTGATCAACGCTTGCTGATCGCCTTTTTTGAAGTAATGCAAAGCCGATGCCGGATAACGCTGAGCTAACGCATCACGCAAAGACGCGATCTCATCGCCATATAAGTAGACTTCTGCGACTTTATCTGGATCCAACGCCGGTGCCACTGACGCATGCAGCTCACCAGACGCCGCGCCTAGCTCGAGCATATCGCCTAACACGGCAATGCGACGACCTTTGCAAGGAAATTCAGCAAAATCACGCAACACAGCTTTCATGGCGGTAGGGTTGGCGTTGTACACGTCGCTTAAAATCGATTCGCCAGCATCCCCTTTTAACCATTGGGTACGGTTGGCAGTAATGTCAAAATGGCTCAACGCCGATTGGATTGCTTCTGGTTTCACATGGAACCGCCGACCAACTAAAATCGCCGCTAAGGCATTAGACACATTGTATTCACCCATCACTGGGATGGTGAAGTGCAAGTCAGGCCACTTGGACAGGTCAAATTCGGTATGATCTTCAAAAGCTTGAATGTTGCGGGCATATAAGTTGTTATCCGGATCTAAGCCAAAGGTCTTGGTTTGTTGCTCGACTGTTTGAGCACGGTCTCGCAACAGTGGTTCATCACCATTATAGATAAATAAACCGTCTTCTTTTAATCCAGACACGATCTCCATTTTGGCATCGGCGATTTTATCGCGGGTCTTGAAGAATTCGATATGGGCTTCACCGATCATGGTGATCACTGCCACATCAGGTTCAGCCAAGGCGCTTAAAGCCGTCAACTGGCCTGGGCGGTCCATCCCCATTTCCACCACTAAGACTTCAGTGTTGGTATCCATAGATAAGATCGTCACGGGGACACCGATTTCATTGTTGAAGTTTTCTGGGGTTTTCACCACATGATATTGCTTGCTTAAAATCGCCGCCGTCATATCTTTGGTGGTGGTTTTGCCGTTAGAGCCAGTGATGGCCACGACTTTAGGATTGACCTTCATCAACAAATAATAACTGGCCAATTTTTGCAAAGCTTTCAGCGGATCAGCCACGACTAATTGTGGAATATTAGTTGTGAGCGGCGCTTTGGCTTCCGCGATAAACGTCGCCGCGGCGCCATGAGCTTCAGCTGACGTCAAAAATTGATGACCATCACGCTCCCCAGCTAATGGCACAAACAAGTCGCCTGGTTTTAACTTGCGGCTATCAAAAGCCACACCAGTGATCGTCGGGCAGTCCCCTTCTGCCAATGGACAATCTGCGCCGACCACGCGGGCGATTTCGGATAACTTCATTTTCATTGTGAATGAACTCCTTACACATTAACGCGTTGCTCCAAAACTGCAAGCAACGCTATTGCGTGACTATTGTAGCGCAAGCCATTCCTGGTTGCCACTTATTTCAATTCCAAGCGCCAAGCATCCGCTTTGCGATCTAAGCTCAACGCCCCAATCGACGTGGCGGATTCTAGATCAGCTGGCTGATCTGGCACGAAGCGATCAGCTAGCGTCCACAGCGGAATGCGCACCGTATCGCGACTGAAGATCCCACCAGAAAAATCAAACAAGACCCCATCTTCCAAACTTGGAAACAGATCGCTTAACACAGATTCCGGCACCGGCTTGAAATGTTGCTGCCGCAGCCGCAACCAAAACGGTTGATCATTGGCCGCCCAGCGCAAGTGTTTGACCAACGCTTCAGCTAAGGTGTTGGAGAAAAAGCTGACTTGGCGGCAATACATGGTGACCATATCATTACGCAATGGCAAAAACACCAGATTGTTTTGTAACTTATAATAAAATGGTGGTTGAATATGCGTTTTGGCATGACCTAAGTATAAAAGCTCAGCGATCTCTGTTGGCATCAACTCGCGCAAATAAGTGCCATGTTGGTAATCCAACCACGAACGATTGCGCGCGTCTTTGCTGCGTAGGAAGTTGGCGACGGCTTCTGAACCTGAGATCTCGTTGAATCCGGTGTGTGGATCAATGAACTCGTCTTCGTCAATGGGCGGCAACAACAACAAATGCCGAATCGGCTTGGGTGTCGCCTTTAACACATCACTCGCCGAAATACCCGCCGTTAAAAACATATGAGCAAGCGGCTCGTAATGGACATAGATCACAGAATTGCGCACGATGGACCTCCTATATTAACAGTCACGATTATACTTCAAAATGAGCCGTTGTGCTCAAAGAATGGTATGGTGAAACAAAAGAAATCTGCTGACCCAATTTTTTTCTACCATAGAAAGGACCTGTCATGATCGCTTGGCCGCTCAGTACACCAGAACCTGCCAGTATCACCATTGCACCTTCAGCACCACTTCCTGCTAGTTATTGGCAAGCAGTGGCTCAAGGACGCTGGCCACATCATTACTGGCTTCACACCTTAGAACCCACCAGCGACGCCATTGACGGCGTGGCGATCCACGCGTTAGCCACACCAGGACCGGCAACGCTCATTGCCCAGTTGCCAACCAATTGGTGGCCGATCGCCCAAGATGGTGAGCAGATTTTTGCCGTGGATGATCAAGGCCGGATCTTTTATCGAGACCTTGAAGTTGATCAACAATTGCAAGTCGGCGATACTTGGGATGACTTCGCCCAACAACTTGAGTGGCGAAAGCCTATTTTGACCGAGCCTTTTAGCCAACAAGCCTTGGCGCATGCATTACTGGTCGCCGATGCCAACAGCTTGCCCGCCTTGCTAGAAATTCTGCGTGAACAGCACGACTGGTCCATATACGTTCAGTGGCTCAAGGCGTTACGTCAACAATTTCCAGCAGTGGTCAATGAAGAGATCACCTTTGCGTTAGATTTCTTACCATTGACACCGCGACAACAGCAGCAACTTAAAGCTTGATCCCAACAGTCGCCCACTGCAGGCGGCTTTTTTATTTGGTAAACATAAACGTGTCCAACCACTTGCGATCGCGGCTGACGCCAAGATAACACCACACCCCTAACGCCAAAGAGCCTAAGAAGTCTGCCAATAGATCGCCCATGGTATCCATCAACGCCAAGCGTCCAACTAGTCCGACGCCATGTGCCATAGTCCGCTGCATGTTCAACCCTAACAGCCCGTCGCCGGTGAATTCGTAAAATTCCCACAAAACGCCACACATGGTGCCAAACGCCACCGCGACGATCGCCAGCAATAGTGGCTTGGTGGCTTGTAACTGGGCTTTAGGCGTCAACGCGCCAAAAATTGCCAGCCCTAAACCAGCCAACATGGACGCAGAAAATAGATGCAAGAATTTATCCCAATAAGGAATGTTGTAAAACTGCATTCCTGTGCCTAGCAATACTGCCCCTAAAATAAAGGCTTCCCACAACACCAATAGTAACAATGGAAACTTAAAATGTTGCCACTTGCCGATCAAGCTCGGTGCGATCGCCAAGGCGATTCCAAATACCACTTGGCCTAATAACATCGCTTGTCCAGGATAAATGGCATGCCCCATCGCCAACGCGCTACCACAAATGATCAAATATAGTACGGCGCCAACGACATTGATCGCCAATAACCCACGAGATAACTTTTGCATCAGCCGACCTCCTCATATGAGTTTAGTCTAACGACTCGCGGCAGGCGTTGCAAGGGACTGAAGACTGAATCAATGATGCCTGCATCAGTAAATTCACTTGATCAAAATCAGCTAGATTTTATCTGCTGTGGTGACTTCATCGAGCTGCGCAAAGCAACGCGGCGAGATATCACTCGTGACACCGCCAAGGCAAAGAACGCCTTTGCGTCATCCCAACTTATATCAGCCGCTAAAAACGCTTTGCTTCGCTTTGGGCAAAAAAAAACCGCCATTGCTGACGGAAAAGTTTGGGGGAACTTTTTTGGGAGTGTAAGTTAATGTGTAAGCATAAGGCTGACTACCGTTGCCTTACTATGGTTCTTATTATAATCGGGAATTCAATGTGTTCATGTCATGATTAATAAAAAACCTTTATTTATTTTGAATTGGTACCTGCCTTTAACTACCGGTAAAACACCCATTATTTACCTAAATCATGGGTGTTTTCAGCACATCTTTCAATAACAACTATACTTTTAGTAGCCGCCGACTACCACATCTTGGTCGTCGTTGATCACCAACACATTCACCGGACTGCGCCGTACCACATAAGCGGTGATCGAGCCAGTCAAGAACCGCTCTACCGCATTGGTCCCGGATTTGCCGATCACGATCACGTCACACGCATAATCTTTTGGCGCGTCAACTGCGATCGTGGACTTGGGGTTGCCTTGCATCACCACAGTTTGCACCTCGATGCCATCGGCAGTGACTTTTTTGGCCGCATTAGCCAACATACCGGTGGCCACGTCAGCGAGCTGGTGGTACACATCATAATAATTCACATCACGGGCATACGTGGCATAGTGATCTGAATCCACCACATTCAACAAGACGATTTTCCCATGGGTCAATTTGGCTAACTCTTCTGCTTTGGCCAACGCCACATACGCATTGTGTGACCCATCTAGGGGTACCAATATCCGCTTGAACATCAGGTTTTCCTCCTTTTTGCCTGGTTTCTACTTTAATCATATCAAGACCGCGCACCAGGTGCCAATTTGAGGGTCACGCCCAAAAACAGCCTGTCGAAAAAATCGACAGGCTGTGGGTTATTTGGCATGTTTGCTGGCGATCCGCCGCGTCGCATGATCGCTCATGGCCCAATACGTAACGGCAAATGCCCCGATCGTGCCGATCACAATAACTAGCATGTGATCACCTACTTGCTGATCGGTGAGACTTTGTTTTGGGCATTTTTAGTCACTTTCATTGCTTGAATCGAGATATAGCCGAGTTTTGTGACCAGGTTCTTTTGCACGGCACTACTGTTCATATAATCCAAGAAAGCTTTTGTTGACGCATCCGGGGTGCCTTTGGTGTACATGTGCTCATAAGACCAGATCTTCCATTGGTTGGTGGCGACATTAGCAGCAGTTGGCTTCACCCCATCAACAGACAAAGCGTGAACATCGGCTTTGACATATGAAAAGGCCAAATAGCTGATGGCGCCAGGCGTTCCGGCAACGATTTTTTGCACGGTGCCGTTAGAATCTTGTTCTTGCGTGGTCATCGCCTTTTGCCCAGCCATCACCGCGGCTTCAAACGTGGCACGCGTGCCAGAACCGGCGGCACGATTGACCACTGTGATCGCTTCATTCTTGCCACCCAGGGTTTGCCAATTGGTGATCTTCCCAGTAAAAATGTCGCGCAGCTGGCGCATGGTAACATTGGTGACGCCAACATCAGCGTTGACTACCGGCGCCATGCCCACCACTGCGATTTGATGGTCTTTAAGCTTGGACGCATCCACACCTGATTCTTGTTCAGCAAAAATATCCGAATTTCCAATCGTGACGGCGCCTTGTGCCACTTGCGACAAACCGGTACCAGAGCCGCCGCCTTGCACGGTGATCTTGGCATTTGGGTGATCGTCAGTATACGCTTGGGCCGCTTGTTCCACTAACGGCTGCAAGGCTGTAGACCCAACTGCCACGACTTTGGTATCCGGCGTTTGGCTGGACGTGGTCGTGGCCTTATTGGCTGACTTGCAACCCGCCAATACCAGCGTCACCACCAGCGCGCTTAAAACCAATCCTAACAGTGACTTTCTTTTCATTTATTCGTTCCTCCTGACATGTGCCATTTGAAAAACACCTTCAGGATAAAGACACGTTGTAAAAATCAAGCCATTTTGGCGTAAAACCTTTGTCGCAATCGTGTAAAGACAATATACGTGACCCAAAAAGCCTTTATCCTGCGCATTCATCAACTGAATGTGCGAAATAAAGGCCTCGAGTGGATCGGTTTAGTTGTTGCCTACCACAGATAATGCACTGGATCTTTGATTTTTTCATCATAGACAGATTTCACGATCTGCATTTGCTCATCCGTTAACGCTGGCAGATCCGATGCGCTGGTGTTGCGTTCGATTTGGTTAGGATTAGATGCCCCTGGGATCACCGCAGACACCGCGTCATACATCAAAATATAGCGCAACGCATCCCCAGCTAAGTTATCCGTCCCTAAGCGCTGTTTGAGCTCATCGGCTGCTTGCACCCCAGTTAAGAAGTCTACTCCAGAGAACGTTTCGCCTTTATCAAACAATTCGCCATGCCGGTTGGCGGTGCGCTGATCCGTAGGGGCAAAGGTGGTATCGGCAGTCATTTTGCCAGATAACAAACCTGACGCTAACGGCACCCGCGCCAAAATGCCAACATTGTGTTGCTTGGCCAGATCAAAAAATACTTCAGCTGGGCGCAAGCGGAACATGTTGAAAATGATCTCCACGGCAGAAATATCATAATCTAAGGCCTTGATCGCTTCTTCCACGCGCTGAACGGAAACGCCATAGTTCAAGATCTTGCCTTCGCGCTTCAAGTCATCTAAGGCCGCAAAAATCGCCGGATCATAATACGCGTCAGTTGGCGGGCAGTGCAACAACACACAATCCAATGCGTCAACGCCCATATTTTTCAACGAGTCATCGACGTATTTGCGCAAGTGCTCTGGGTTGAAGTGGTCGATCGAATAAGGCGTTTCTTTGTGGCCAATCTTAGTGGTGAAGTGCACGTCTGGGTGCTGGCGCACAAAGGCCCCGACGGCTTTTTCACTGGCGCCATTCTGGTAGCCATCAGCGGTATCAAAGAAATTGACCCCATGATCATAAGCCGCTTGCAAGGTGTCTTGAGCATCTTTCAAGTTGTAAGGTGCGCCCCATTTGCCACCGAGTTGCCAAGTGCCTAACGAAACTTCTGAGATCTTAAAGCCGGTTTTACCAAATTGACGAAATTTCATAAGTGCCTCCTCATTTGAAACTTTACGGTATCTATTTTATACTTGGAACCTAAAAGATACTAGCACGCACTATTTTGTGCCTGAAAGGATGTTACATGACTGATATCGTGCGCAAAGACGCCCTCACCCGCCTTGAAAATGGTGATTTCTCTTGTGCCAAAGAACTGACATTGGCAATGTTTTCTGGCAAATGGAAGTTGGTTTTACTTTGCCATTTAGACGAACATGGCGCTTATCGCTTCAATGAGTTGCGCCGGCTGCTGCCGACGATCACCCATAAAGTGTTAACCAATCAACTGCGCGAGCTGGAACAAGACCAGCTGATCACGCGCAAGGTGGCCGCCAATGGGCAAAATAAAGTCAGCTATGCGATCACCGAACTCGGTCATTCATTGATGCCGATCATTGATGCCATGTGTCAATGGGGCGAAGATCGCATCGCCCAACTTCAAGTCCAACCAAAGTTTACGGCTAATGAAGCCGTGGTCCCAAAAGAGGTGGCTCATGCTTTATAATGCAGCATTAGTGCTTGAAGGCGGCGCCATGCGCGGCCAGTATACTGCCGGGGTGTTAGATTTTTTCATGCAACAAGGCATTCAGTTTAAAACCGTGATTGGCGTGTCTGCTGGCGCATTAAGTGGCACCAACTATATCTCGCATCAAATCGGGCGCACCAATGCCGTCAATGTTGGCCACCGCATGGATCGCAACTATATTTCTTTGCGGCGGGCGCTGCGCCGCCAAGATATTATCAATCTGGATTATTTATTTGAACCCCATACAGGTGATTGGCAAAATTTCGATGAGCTGACTTATCGCATCAGCCCTATGGAATTTGTGGTGGTCGCTACGTCAATGGTCAAAGGCCGCGCGGTTTACTTCCACTCTCCTCAAGGCCAAGACTTAGTCGCCGATTTGAAAGCCAGCTCAGCCATGCCGTTTATTTCTGCGCCAGCTTATACTGGCTACGGCTTATGTTTAGATGGTGGCGTCGCTGATTCGATCCCGTTTGAATATGCGCAAGCCAACGGTTATGACAAAATCGTCGTGATCCGCACTCGCGAACGCACTTACCGCAAAAATCCAACCAGCGCCGTGTTAAAGCGGGCCTATCATCAAGTGTTCAGCCACTATCCAGCCTTTGTGGATACAGCCATCGCGCGGCCAACCATGTACAACCGCCAAGCTGCCCAATTACAACAAATGGAAGCGACCGGTGACGCTTTTGTGATCGCCCCAGCGCTACCGGTGACGGTCGGCCGTTTAGAACGCGACACCAACAAGCTACAAGCGTTGCACGCCACCGGAATGGCCGACGCCAAAGCCCAACTCACCGCGATGCAAACGTACCTCAACGCCTAAAAAAGTCGACTGGCATCTTTGGCCAGCCGACTTTTTTGCGTTCACGAGCGGTTTTGCTTGCGGATCTCAAAAATCACCAACACGATCACCCCAATTATCCCGGCGATCAACAAACTCAATACGATCAGCAGCATTAAATTAAACATTGCGATCCCCCCTTTGTGTCAACGCATGGGTAGGATAACCTGGATCTGCAGATCTGACAATTTTGACGCGTGATCAAGTGCTTGCCGACACATTTGTGCAATTTTGCCATGATCTTGTAGACAAAGTTGTTGAAAGCCTGATTTGACAAGGTTTTCCGGCGATCGCGTGACGACCTGCACAGATTTCTTCTCTTCTGCCACTGACCATGATAAAATTAATGTAAGGGTTTACAAAAACGTATCGAAAGGCGGTCATCCCATGGCAAAACACGTTTGCGTCATTGATCTTGATAGCACCCACATCACGCATCAGCTTACTCATCAACCAGCAGTGATCCACTTACTGCAACAACAAGTGCAAGCGGGTTTGACCGTGGTGGTATGTACCAACGCCAGCTTACCTGCGACCCAGTCGTATTTGGCCCAGTTACAGCTGCCAGATTCCGCCTTGGTGATCACCAATGGCGGCCAAACTGTCGAAACCGTCAGTGGCAAGATACTGTTCAATCAAACGCTACCGCAAGCTTATTACCAACAGATTGGCCGCTTTGCCGCCGACTTTAGCCTAGAAACGCTGTTGTATGATCGCCATCAACAGATTCAATCAGCAGACGCGCCACTTGCGCCAAACTTTGATCAAACGGCAGTCGTTTCTGCGGTGATCACTGGTGAGCCCCTCACGTTAAATACCAGCTGCGCCGCGTTGAATCAAGCTTTAGGTGACCAAGCATTCTTGATCCGCATCGCAGACGGCGCGTTTCGCATTTTGCCGGTGTTGAACCATAAAGCCCAAGCCTTGGCCGCGATCTTAGCCGAATTGCCTGAAGCCCTCACGCTGACAGTGTTAGGCGACGGTTTTTCAGTGGTGCCGATGTTTGCCCAAGCCACGCAAGCAGTCGGCTTGCAACATGGCAGCCCGTTAGCTTTGCGCCATGCCGATCAAACCATCAGTCTGGACGACTTGCCAACACTATCTGCGTTGTTGAGTGCTTGATCAAGCCCGTCACGCGCCTGGGAATTTGGGTGATCGCAAGCTGATTGCTCACGTAACTTTCTCATGCCATCACAAAAAGGCCTCCAAACTGGAGACCTTTTTTGCGTGTTGGACTATTTAAATAGCGGTGTATTTTGCGCTGTTTGTAGTTCTTCTGCTGGTTTGCTGAAGTAGAAGCCTTGCAACCAACGGATGTTGTGTTTCATGGCCAATTGGACGTCTTCGATCGACTCCAAGCCTTCCAGTGTGAACGCGATACCAGCTTCATCTGCTAAGTGCTGCCATTTGCTGATCTGCTCATCTGCTTCAGCGCCACGGCCTAGTTCACGCAGATTTTGCATCGCATATTTCAACATGTCCACATGTGGCGCCAGTTGTTGCACCAACTCATAGTCGTCGATATCCGTGCCGACATCATCGATCGCCAGCTTGATGCCAGCTTTGCGATACTGTTGGCCGATACCCATGACTTGCGCTAAAGTCGGCGCTTGCGTCAACTCGACAGTCAACTGCCCCAGATCTGGACTGGACGCGGCAAAAGTGATCAATTGTTGCATCGTGTCTTGTGAGGCAAATTGTTCGCCAGTTAAGTTGATCGACACGTTTTTGTTGGGCAAGTTGCGCAACACGCGGCGCATCATGCGCATTTGCATTTTCACCGTGATATCAAAGTTGTCAGGCAACAGCCAAACATTTTGCTTGGCGTCCCACACCCGCAACAGCAGCTCATAACCTGACGGCTGTTGCGTGGTGGTGTCCATCACGGCTTGCGTGAAGTAGGTGTATGTGATCAAGCGATTATCCCCCCAGTCGGCGTACCCGTCGACGTTTCTTGATTAATAGACAAAAATGAAACTACGGATAGTTTCATTTTTGCGAAGCTATTTACATCAGATCTGCACGCGTGCCTGGCATTGCTGGCCGGCTGAAGTAGTAACCTTGCACTGCGTTGATCCCTAAGCCGTTAGTCATCGCCAGTTCATCACTGGTTTCCAAACCTTCAACGACCAAGCTATCGTGATGCGCTGTTGCGGCTTTTTGCCATGCGCCAAGTTGCGTGGCGATCTGGTTCAAGTTACTGCCGTCGCGACGCATGCCGCGCATGGAAACTTTCAGCGTGTCGACCAAGTCAGCGGCTTTGGCCAATTGCGTGCCATCAGTGTGGCTACCTAAATTATCCAACGTGACGTTGATCCCAGCATCATGATAAGTCTTGATGTTAGCACTCAACGTTGACGCATCTGGAATGCTGCCAAGTTCAATTGTGAGTTGCCCCATACCGTCGCTTTGGGCGAGTTTGACGACCGCCTTTTGCGTGTCTGGATCGCTGAATTGTGCATCAGTCAAGTTGATCGACGCGTTCTTCACATCCAACTGAGCCACCGCACGTGCGACCAAATGAGCTTCCATGGAAGCTGGGATCGCGAAGCTAGCTGGTAAGTGCCAGCCACCTTGCTTGGAATCCCAAACCCGCAATAACAGTTCATAATGGTCAACGCTGTTCGTCGCCGTGTTCATCACTGGTTGAGAGAAGAACGTGTAATCCGCCATCCCAGGCGCACCACCGGCGATGAAAATGTTGCCGTGAGTGAGTTTGGCATTATCGTTGATCACATCGACCACTTGCGAAACCGAGTTGCTTGGATCGTCAAGTTTCGGTGCATTCACGATATTTGTGTTCAGCCCATCCATAACTGGAGCGATGGCGTTTGGCTTGGCCACATCAGTATTGGCATCACCTGGCTGATCGCCAGTATCTGTCGTCGCGTCAGCTGCTGTCGTTGGTGCTTGAGTGGCATCAACATAAGTGACCGTCCGAGAAACAGTACCATCTGGATTAGTCGTGGTGGTATCGGTAGTAGGCGTTTGCTCATTGATCCCGTTACCTGTTGGCTGAGCGGTCAACGGGCTATTTGGCGTATTCGGCGCTGGGGTCGTCGCGATTGGCGTAGGCGTATTCGTCATGTTGCCACCATTCGTTGGCGTACCGGTGTTGGTATTAGTCGTACCACCGCCGTTTGTTGGCGTACCGGTATTCGTATTCGTCGTACCGCCGCCATTTGTTGGCGTACCAGTGTTGGTATTCGTCGTACCGCCGCCATTCGTTGGCGTACCAGTGTTGGTATTCGTCGTACCGCCGCCGTTTGTTGGCGTACCAGTGTTGGTATTCGTCGTACCGCCGCCGTTTGTTGGCGTACCAGTGTTGGTGTTTGTCGTGCCGCCGCCGTTCGTTGGCGTACCGGTATTCGTGTTTGTCGTGCCGCCGCCATTTGTTGGCGTACCGGTATTCGTATTGGTCGTACCGCCGCCATTCGTTGGCGTACCAGTGTTGGTATTCGTCGTACCGCCGCCGTTCGTTGGCGTGCCCGTATTCGTGTTTGTCGTGCCGCCGCCATTTGTTGGCGTACCAGTATTCGTATTAGTCGTACCGCCGCCATTTGTTGGCGTACCAGTATTCGTATTAGTCGTACCGCCGCCATTTGTTGGCGTACCAGTGTTGGTATTCGTCGTACCGCCGCCGTTCGTTGGCGTGCCCGTATTCGTGTTTGTCGTACCGCCGCCATTTGTTGGCGTACCAGTGTTGGTGTTTGTCGTGCCACCGCCGTTCGTTGGCGTGCCCGTATTCGTGTTTGTCGTACCGCCGCCATTTGTTGGCGTACCAGTGTTGGTGTTTGTCGTGCCACCGCCGTTCGTTGGCGTGCCGGTATTCGTATTAGTCGTACCGCCGCCATTCGTTGGCGTACCAGTGTTGGTATTAATAGGCGTATCCTTGCCATAGACCACTGTGTACTCTTCGTTGGAATCACCATAACGGACCGTTTGAGCACTCGTCGCTTCTGCCGAATCAGTCAATATGTGGTAACCCTTTGGCGCTGGATCGGCGATCCCGACCAAAGTGCCATCGGTATAGGTGACTTCACCAGTAACGGCGTCTGTCGACGAACTTACTGGCGTGCTTACGGTTTGATCTGGCGCAACGGTGTGGCCAGCTTCATCAGTATAATGAACAGTCTTAGTGATCGTGCCATTTTGAACCGTTGGTGCATCCTTGGCATAGGTGACCGTGTACTCTTCGTTCGCATCACCGAATTGAACAGTTTGAGCACTTGTTGCTTCTGACGAATCCGTCAATACGTGGTAACCCTTTGGCGCTGGATCTGCGATCCCTGCCAAAGTGCCATCGGTGTACGTGACTTCACCTGTTGCCGCGTCTGTCGATGCACTTACTGGTGTGCTTACCGTCTGATCTGGCGCAACGGTGTTGCCAGCTTCATCAGTATAATGAACGGTCTTCGTGATCGTACCGGTTTGAACTGTTGGTGCATCTTTGGCATAGGTGACCGTGTACTCTTCATTTTCAGCACCGTAACGGACAGTTTGAGCACTCGTTGCTTCTGGCGAATCAGTCAATACGTGGTAACCCTTTGGTGTTGGATCTGCGATCCCTGCCAAAGTGCCATCGGTGTACGTGACTTCACCTGTTACAGCATCAGTCGACACACTAACATCTGTCTGTACGGTCTGATCTGGCGCAACGGTGTTGCCAGCTTCATCGGTGTAATGAACGGTCTTTGTGATCGTAGTGTTTTGAACAGTCGGTGCGTCCTTGGCATAGACCACGGTGTACTCTTCGTTCGCATCGCCGAATCGAACGGTTTGAGCACTCGTCGCTTCTGGAAAATCAGTTACAACATGGTAACCCTTTGGCGCTGGATCTGCGATTCCTGCCAAAGTGCCATCCGTGTATGTGACTTCACCTGTTACGGCGTCAGTAGATGCACTAACGTCTGTCTGTACGGTCTTATCAGGCGCAACGGTGTTGCCAGCTTCATCAGTGTAATGAACAGTCTTCGTGATCGTGTCGTTTTGAACCGTTGGCGCATCCTTGGCATAGGTAACCGTGTACTCCTCGTTCGCAGCACCGTAACGGACAGTTTGAGCACTCGTCGCTTCTGAAGAATCAGTCAATACGTGGTAACCCTTTGGCGCTGGATCTGCGATCCCTGCCAAAGTGCCATCCGTGTATGTGACTTCACCTGTTACGGCGTCAGTAGATGCACTAACATCTGTCTGTACGGTCTTATCAGGGGCAACGGTGTTGCCAGCTTCATCAGTATAATGAACGGTCTTCGTGATCGTGTCGTTTTGAACCGTTGGCGCATCCTTGGCATAGGTAACCGTGTACTCTTCATTCGCAGCACCGTAACGGACAGTTTGAGCACTCGTCGCTTCTGGAGAATCAGTCAATACGTGGTAACCCTTCGGCGCTGGATCTGCGATCCCTGCCAAAGTGCCATCGGTATAGGTGACTTCACCTGTTACGGCGTCAGTCGACGCACTAACGTTTGCCTCGACTTTTTGATCAGGGGCAATGGTGTGGCCAGCTTCATCAGTGTAATGAACGGTCTTAGTGATCGTACTACCTTGAACTGTTGGTGCATCCTTAGCATAGACAACCGTATAGTTCAAATCGGTGTCACCAAAGGAAACCGCCTGTGATGTTGTTGCTTTTTCTTCATCAAGATCCGTCACAACATGGTAGCCTTTGTAAACTGGATCTGGATTACCAGCCAAAGTATGACCATCTTCAGAGGTAACGATGCTTTCACCTGTCACTGGATCGGTCGTCTTGGTGAAGTTCACTTCATCAGTGAAGTTGCCTAACACTGTGCCATCTGTGGTCTTGTAAGTAACTGTCTTGGTGACAGTATCAGTCTCACGGGCAGAATCATCTTTTGAATAAACGACTGTATAGTTTTCATCAGCGTCACCAAAGGAAACCGTCTGTGAAGCTGTTGCTTCTGGTGAATCGATCATGACGTGGTAACCCTTGTAGGTTGGATCTGGGTTGCCAGACAAAGTATCGCCATCTTCAGTCGTCACAGTAACTTCGCCAGTAACGGCATCAGTGGTCTTCGTGAAGTTGACGGTGTCAGTAAAGGTACCTAATACCTTGTTGGCAGTATTCTTGTAAGTAACTGTCTTGGTTACAGTATCCTTTTCAACTTTTGGCGCATCTTTGGCATAGACAACCGTATAATTTTCGTCAGGGTCACCAAAGGAAACGTTCTGAGAAGCTTTCGCCGGCTCAGAGTCCGTCACGACGTGGTAGCCCTTATAGTTTGGATCTGCTTGCCCAGCCAAAGTATGGCCATCTTCAGAAGTAACGATGCTTTCGCCTGTCACTGGATCAGTGGTCTTGGTGAAGGTGACATCATCAGTGAAGTTACCTAAAACTTTGCCATCTGTGGTCTTGTAAGTGACCGTCTTGGTGACAGTATCAGTCTCACGGGCGGAATCGTCCTTCGAATAAACAACGGTGTAGTTCTCATCAGCGTCACCAAAGGCAACCGTCTGTGAAGCTTTTGCTTCTGGCGAGTCGATCATGACATGGTAGCCCTTATAAACTGGATCCGGATTGCCAGCCAGGGTATCGCCATCTTCAGTCGTCACAGTAGCTTCGCCAGTTACGGCGTCAGTTGTCTTCGTGAAGTTGACAGTGTCAGTAAAGTTACCTAAGACTTTATTGTCTGTGGTTTTGTATACGACCGTCTTGGTGACAGTATCGGTTTCAACTTTAGGCGCATCTTTGGCATAAACGACGACATAATTCTCATCAGGGTCCCCAAAGGAAACGTTTTGCGAAGCTGTCGCGCCATCAGAATCTGTCACAACATGATAGCCTTTGTAAACTGGATCTGGATTACCAGCCAAAGTATGACCATCTTCAGAGGCAACGACGCTTTCCCCTGTCATTGGATCGGTAGTCTTGGTGAAGTTCACTTCATCAGTGAAGTTGCCTAATACTGCGCCGTCTGTGGTCTTGTAAGTAACTGTCTTGGTGACAGTATCGGTTTCACGGGCGGAATCGTCTTTCGAATAAACGACTGTGTAGTTTTCATCAGCGTCACCAAATGAAACCGTCTGTGAAGCTTTTGCTTCTGGCGAGTCGATCATGACGTGGTAACCTTTGTAGGCTGGATCTGGATTGCCAGACAAAGTATCACCGTCTTCGGTCGTCACAGTAGCTTCACCAGTTACGGCATCAGTTGTCTTCGTGAAGTTGACAGTGTCAGTAAAGTTACCTAAGACTTTGTTGTCTGTGGTCTTATAAACGACCGTCTTGGTGACAGTATCTTTTTCAACTTTAGGTGCGTCTTTGGCATAAATGACTACATAGTTCTCATCAGGGTCGCCAAAGGAAACGTTTTGCGAAGCTGTCGCGCCATCGGAATCTGTCACAACATGGTAGCCTTTGTAAACTGGGTCTGGATTGCCAGCCAAAGTATGACCGTCTTCAGAAGTGACGATGCTCTCACCTGTCACTGGATCAGTGGTCTTGGTGAAGGTAACTTTGTTAGTGAAATCGCCTAAAATTTTGCCGTCTGTGGTCTTATAGGTGACAGTCTTGGTAACGGTGTCCGTTTCACGCGTAGAATCGTTCTTCGAATAAACCACCTTGTAAGTCTGATCGGAATCTCCATAACGAACAGTTTGTGAACTGGTAGCTTCTGGAGAATCGATCATCACATGGTAGCCTTTAACATCTGGATCTGTGATCGCAGTCAAGGTAGCGGTTGGTGCGTCCACCACTTCGCCTGTATACGTGTCAACTGTCTGTGCGACTTGAGTATCAACACTTTGATCAGGCGCAATCGACTTGCCCATTGTATTAACATAGCGAACAGTCTTCGTGATCGTCGCAGTCTGCGTCTTTAACTCATCTTTGTCATAGACAACTGTATAGTTTTCGTCGGCGTCACCAAAGGAAACCACCTGGGATGTTGTTGCTTTTGCTTCATCTGAATCCGGCACAACATGGTAGCCTGTGTAAACTGGATCTGGGTTCCCATCCAAAGTAGCGTCGCCGTCGTCTGCCGTCACAGTCGCCTTGCCAGTTACAGGATCAGTCGTCTTGGTGAAAGTGACAGAATTAGTAAACTCGCCTAAAACTTTGCCATCTGCGGTCTTATAAGTAACTGTCTTGTTGACAGTATCCTTTTCAACTTTAGGCGCATCTTCAGCGTAAACCACTGTATAGTTTTCGTCGGCGTCACCAAAGGAAACTGGCTGTGATGTTGTTGCTTTTGCTTCATCTGAATCTGGCACAACATGGTAGCCTGCGTAAACTGGATCTGGGTTCCCATCCAAAGTAGCGTCGCCGTTGTCTGCCGTCACAGTAGCTTCACCAGTCACGGCATCGGTCGTCTTGGTGAAGGTGACAGAATTAGTAAACTTGCCTAAAACTTTGCCGTCTGCGGTCTTATAAGTAACTGTCTTGTTGACAGTATCCTTTTCAACTTTAGGCGCATCTTCAGCATAAACCACCGTATAGCTCTCGTCAGCGTCGCCAAAGGAAACCACCTGGGATGTTGTTGCTTTTGCTTCATCAGAATCCATCACAACATGGTAGCCTGTGTAAGCTGGATCTGGGTTCCCATCCAAAGTAGCGTCGCCATCGTCTGCCGTCACAGTCGCATTGCCAGTTACAGGGTCAGTGGTCTTGGTGAAAGTGACAGAATTAGTAAACTTGCCTAAAACTGTGCCATCTGTGGTCTTGTAAGTAACTGTCTTGTTAACAGTATCCTTTTCAACTTTAGGCGCATCTTCAGCGTAAACCACCGTATAGTTCTCGTCAGCGTCGCCAAAGGAAACCACCTGGGATGTTGTTGATTTTGCTTCATCAGAATCTGGCACAACATGGTAGCCTGTGTATGCTGGATCTGGGTTCCCATCCAAAGTAGCGTCGCCGTTGTCTGCCGTCACAGTCGCCTTGCCAGTTACAGGATCAGTCGTCTTGGTGAAAGTGACAGAATTAGTAAACTTGCCTAAAACTTTGCCGTCTGCGGTCTTATAAGTAACGGTCTTGTTAACAGTATCCTTTTCAACTTTAGGCGCATCTTCAGCGTAAACCACTGTATAGTTTTCGTCAGGATCGCCAAAGGAAACCGGCTGTGATGATGTTGCTTTTGCTTCATCAGAATCCGGCACAACATGGTAGCCTACGTAAACTGGATCTGGGTTCCCAGCCAAAGTAGCATCGCCATCTTTAGCCGTCACAGTAGCTTCACCAGTCACAGCATCAGTCGTCTTAGTGAAGGTGACAGAATCGGTAAAGTCACCTAAAACTTTGCCGTCTTTAGTCTTATAAGTAACGGTCTTGTTGACAGTATCCTTTTCAACTGTAGGCGCATCTTTGGTGTAAATGACCAAAGCTTCAAGAACCGGCTGGATCGGGCCGTTTTGCTTCAGCATTGCCAAAGCCCCATTCGCGTCGATGTCGTCATCAACGTTAGCGGTATAGCCTTTAAGCTCTGGTGCAGTGATTGTCGGGAAGTCGGACTCGATCTTCCAACTCTTTGGGTCAATGGTCTTGCTACCATCTGCATATGTGATCTGGATATAAGAAAAGTCAGCGGTAACGATGTGACTTTGTGGCAAAATTGACGGATCGCTATCATAGTCGTCTTCAGCAAAGTCATAATCGACATATTTATCCACTGTCACATGCTTAACAGTACTGGAACTGGACGGATAATAAACCATACTGATGGTGTATTCATAGTCGGTGTTGCTCTTAGCCGCAGCCAAAATGCCATCAGTGATCGTTTGATTGTCTAAGCCTTCATTATCCACGGTGCCATAATAGGATACCGGTTCACCATTGGCATCGATACTATCCGCGATCGGTGGCACATCAATATCGGTTAAATCGTCAATAGGCTTGTCCAAAGAAACCGTGCCATCTTGGTTAATGGTAGCAGTGGCAGTTTCTGTGGTCTCTTTTGGTAAATTGCTCGTGTCGCCGTCAACATCTTTGCCATATTTGGCATTTACAACTCGAGTGACTTTGATCTGCTTTTGTTGTGGCTGATCTTTCGTATACGTCACATTCACGTCAATGTTTGGCTGTCCATATGCGACAGTGGTATCGCTGGTCGCTTCTTGAGGAAGTGGCGTTTTAGCAGTATAGCCAGAAATTGTCCGAGGCGTCTGTGGGTGACCCAAAATAGCAGGCTGTTTAGGGGTCAGTGTGCCATCTGTGCTTTTCTCTGCAGTCGCTGTTCCACTGAAGGTATCAACCAGTGGCTGGCCATTTCCATCTCGAATCGGTTGGCCATTTTCATCAACATAATGGATTGTCTTGGTGATAGTCTGACTAACCGGCGTCGTCGTCGGTCCTTGATCAGGGTTATCCGGATCATTAGGCGCGGTGTAGCCATTGCCTGACCCATCCCCGTTGATCGCACCAAAGAAGCCCCCAAGGTTGGCTTCGTTGGATTCGACATTGGCGATCGGAGCCAAAATGTCAACATGCACATCTGTTGGATGGTCAGCATTAAGTACACTCAAATCCGTGACATTCGGCGCAGAAATCACCAAATTGCCATTTTGAATAAAGTTGACTGACTTGTTGAAGACATCAGGTTGGGTACTCATATCCAAAGCGCCGCTACCGACAAAATCAAGCACGATGTTCCCGCCGTGATACAGATCTTGGTTGGCAAACGTGTTGATATACTTAGCAGACTGATTCCAATCACTGACGTTTACCGTGAAAATCCACGAATCGCCAACATGCTTAGCGTTTTTAAAGTCAAACGTAAAGCCAGGATCGTTTTGCGGCATCACATGGGTCTTGGCTGCATTTGCCTCATCAGCATTATCGGCAAAGGCCTGATTGATCTGGGTAACAGCCGCCTTCAACTGTTGGACTTTGGCTACTAAAGAGTCCTTGGAAAAGACAAACTTCGAAAGACCACTATCATTGGTGACGCCCCAAGGCAGGGCATCGGTCCCTTTCAAATAGCCGCCATCTGTTAACATCACTTTGGCGTTATCGCTTGAAGGCGCATTAAACGACTGGCTATCAATGGTCAAAGAACCGGCGATCAAATCGCCATAACCCGCCCCTGTCAATAAGGCATTGCTCCCACTGATCTGGCCGGCCGCAGACGCGTCGATACTGCCCCCAGTGATCAAACCTTTGTTGAAAGTCGACTGGCTACCATTGGTTTTACCACCATTCATTGTGATGGTCGATTCTGTTGCCAAGAAGGTCAAGATTTTTTGCATGTTGGCCGGATCAGTTGGCGCCGCCAGTTCTGCCGCTGAAGGGAAGCCAACTTGGGCTAATACTGCATTGGCATCGGCATACTGATACCCTGCCGCTGGACTGATCATCCATTTATTACCATCAGTGGTCAAGCGCATGCCTGCCGCACGGATCGCGTCAAGTTGGCCATTGCCGATTTGCACACTGGTCGTACCACCAGCGGTTTTATCAACAAAAGTGCCATCCGTAAGAGCTTTTTGGACCTCTTCGGCATTGGCGCCTGCAGGATATTGGTAGTTCGCATCGCTACTTCCCGCATATGTGGTTTGTTGAGGCATCAAAAAGGCCGCAGAAAACAATGCTACTGGGATCATGACCCCAGTCACAATTGTCGCTGTGACCCAATTTTTACCATCTTTGTATAACTTGTAATGGAGCTTTGTTTCCACGTCTGGACGGTTATTTTTGCGTTTCATATTTGTTTGCCCCCAAGCGATGACCCGCTAATTTCAGGCCATTAACCAAACAATCAAATCTAATACTTATATTTAATTTACATTATCTTACGCTCCCATTAAAACATTAATTTACAAGTGTGTCAATGCAATCTACCGCAAACATCTATACTTTCTGCAGCCCTTGCCCCGCAAGGCTTACAGCTTTGTGTAAAGGCGGAATCTACTGGTCATCATCAGGCCATCAAAGCGTTTCCTACCAGACTTCGGCATCACCAAAACGTCAAATGTGCGAACCAAACGTTTCGTGTTTCGACTAAAGCGCTGAAACGCTAAAATTATTGGGATGGTGCCCAACAATTCCTAGAAAGTGTATCGGATTAAGGCGATCCTGTCTCATTCAAACTTACAGTGTTAGAATAGAGATGAAGTTAACATAATGTGTTAAGCTAAACCCACGATGGACGCCCGAACTCTGAGCGTCTTAATTTTCCCAGCTGCATAGCCGCGCCCATCGCCTCGAAAGGATGGGATTCTATGAAGCTTCTATTTATTACCAAGTATCAATCAGGCAACGGCGGCACTGAAACCGTCATGACCAAAACTTTTGCCGGCTTGGCCAAAGATAATGACATGACGTTTGTGCAAGGCATCGCTTCAGCCGACCAGACTTGGTTGCAGCGTATCGATCCGCGCGTCAAGATCTTGCGCGGCATGCGCGCTGGTGCCCCTTGGCAGCCGCTTTATGCTTGGCGGCTAGCGCACAGTGACGCCGATATCGTGATCGCCGTTGACTCCTACAGCATCAAGTTGGCTACTCACCTACGCGCCTTGTTGCACAAAACTTACCGCGTGGTGTCTTGGATCCACTTCTCGCTGTCAGATGCGCCAAGTGTACACATTCATGATCTGCTCAAAGCCGATGCCCACATCGCTATTTCAAGCGGGATCCAAGATGAATACTTACGCTTAGGCGTGCCTGCTAATCGCATCGGCCTCACCTATAACCCCACAGACCGAACCACTCAGCGCGTCGCATTAGACCAGTCGCCTGTTTTCAAACTGGTTTATGTCGGTCGCATTCAGCTACATGGCCAAAAAAA
The DNA here is from genome assembly GCF_045862175.1 of Lacticaseibacillus salsurae. Classification (NCBI taxonomy): domain Bacteria; kingdom Bacillati; phylum Bacillota; class Bacilli; order Lactobacillales; family Lactobacillaceae; genus Lacticaseibacillus; species Lacticaseibacillus salsurae. Next base: position 27,488 of record NZ_BAAFZI010000012.1, read on the forward strand.
TTTAAGTTACCTGTTCAACAGTTTGGCCAAAACCACTGCACCGATCCACCTGGACGTGTACGGCGGCGGACCCGAATTACCTGCAGCTAAGCTGTTGGTACACCGCTTGCACATTGCTGCTCAAGTCACTTTTCACGGCTGGGTCAACGATGTTTGGGCACATATCCACTGCGCCAATGCCTTGGTGCTGACTTCCAAGTTCGAAGGCTTCCCCATGGCTTTGCTAGAAGCATTAAAACGCGGACTGCCAGTGATCTGTCCTCACCTGGCATCAGGCTCTGACGACTTGGTTGAACCTGGCACAAACGGTCAACTGTTTGATGCAAGCGACCCTGAGGCTTTGACCACACTACTTGATCAACCTGAGTTGTTTACCCGCTTGCAACAGCCGCAAATCATCCACAGCGTGGCCAAGTTCTCGTTTCCTGCTTACATCGACCGGTTTAACCAAGCACTTGAACGGTTTGCCCAACTGAATCCGAGTACCGTGCCAGATGTCGCCAAAAGTTCTGCGTATTCTGCTTGATCATTGTTTAACACGAAGACATCTATTCCTCCCTCGCTTATCTTTGGTTTAGCCGCCGAAAGCATAACACGAGGAGGCTTAGATGCCTTTTTGTTATCTAAAAGGGCCTAACCCTCGTGATGAGGAATCATCTTCCAGCACGCCTTTGCCACGCGCGGTGGCAACTCGATCCCATCCGGCTGTTTTCAAATTCAACATCGCTTCTTTTATGAAATCCTCGTCAATCTGCCTGACATTTCAAATCAAACTAAAACGCGGATTGATCCCGAATTGTCTTACAAAGCTTGCTCTAACGACTCCTGCCTACTGCAAAGAAACTCAAAACTGAGCAACATTCAGCCTTGATGTCCCCGCAACAATCTCACGTTATCTCGACAAAATAGTCGAATCCGACTATTATCAAAGGCAATCAATTTTTTCGAGGTAAAGTCAATGCAAGCCTATGGTAAAGTGTTTCGTCAATTACGCCGTGAACGCCACGTCACTCAAGCATCATTATGTGATGGTGGATTCACCCAGTCTGCACTTTCAAAATTTGAGCGTGGCGTGACCACGCTAGGCGTTGACACATTTTTTACACTGCTAGCAAAAATCAACGTCAGCCCTGATGAATTCTTGTTTATCGCCAATGGCTATCAAATGGATCAGCAAACTAGGATACGTGAAGCCCTAACTGCCGCTAATAATATCGGTGACTTCGATACCATTCGCTCGCTTGGCGCACAGCTTGCCAGTCTACCTCAGCCAACGCCAGCAGATCAGCACTTACAAGCACTTGCGTCTGCGTGCATCCAGCTTCAAGAGGCAACAACACCAGAAGCCGGATTGAAAGCCGCCACCAAAACCTTGGCAAACGTGCGGGCGCATCTGATCCGCGTCGAAACTTGGGGCGTATACGAATTACGGCTATACACCAACACCTTGTATCTCTACACGCCAGAGGTCTTGGTCGAATTAAGTACGATTGCAGCAAAACGTTGGCAATCGTTTGCCGATTATCCTGCATTTGGCGGAGACTTGATCTATATGTTTATCAACACTGCTCAGTGTTTCGTCAATTATGGTGACCTTGCACACGCCCGCATCGCCCTCAAGCAAGCCCAGACAAAAGCGACTTCACGACATAGCGTCTTTGGGTTAGTGTTGTGCCAATACCTGCAAGGGACATTAGCAATTCTCGACGGCACACACCCCATCATTGGCCGCCAACAAGTCACGGATTCGTTGCAAATTTTGGAACGGATGGGAATTTCAACAGCGCAGTATCGTGATTCATTGTCACGACATCATATCTTAGTTTAGGAAGTGATCCACTTGTCTATCGTGATCAAAGTCAACGCAACATTAAGTCTCGAAGCAGTCCGCCGATTGTACCTCGACACAGATTTTGGCAAGCCTGTGTCTTCAGATTCACGCTTGGCGACCATGATCGGCCAAACCCCGCTTGTTGTCTCTGCATTTGATGAGGATCAGTTAGTGGGCATGGCCCGTTGTTTAACAGATTTCGAATATTTCTGCTACCTGAGTGACTTGCTCGTCTTACCGGCATATCAACACCAAGGAATTGGCCGTCAACTGGTCACGACTTTGCAAGATTATCTTGGCTCACGAGTCACCTTATCCCTTTGCGCTAATCCTAAGGCAACTGGGTTTTATCAAAAGTTGGGCATCCATTCGGCTAACAATATGTATCGCATCCACAGAAAGGCCTAACCATGATTGAAATCAAGCATACAAAGATCACAGGCAAGCAACTCGCTGAATTATTCGTTTCATCGGGTATCCAGCGACCAACCGAGGATATTGATCGCATGCAGCGAATGCTTAACAATGCCAACGTTTTGCTGAGTGCTTGGGATGGGCAAGCGCTAGTCGGCGTTTTACGCGGCGTGTCAGACATGTCTTACTGTACCTTTGTTTCCGACTTAGCGGTTGCCCGCAAATACCAACGCCAAGGTATTGGTTCTAATTTACTTAAGGTGCTCCACGCAGAACTTGGAGAAAATATTTCGATCGTCTTGCTTAGTGCACCAAGCGCAATGAACTTTTATCCACGCCTTAACTTTGAGCTTGAGGCTACAGCGTTCAAGCAAGAACGTGCCTTTTAACCATCGTTACAGCACAAGTACGACACTTATTGTTGACTGAAGTTTGAAAGTCCTAATCCAAACTAAACCCTTGATGTCACTTGTGTTGAGTCGCTAATATTCTATTTCAGGACGCTTAAGCCGCCACACCAACGGCAAGGCGTGAAAAACCTTTCTTATATACCTGGTTATCATATTCAAAAGTGCGGCTTGTCCCAAAGCCACCTGCCACCGATGTTCATCAAATACTCAGCCAAAACAAAAAGGCGCCCAGAATTCGCATGAATTCCAAGTGCCTTGCTATTAAGCCAAATTTGAAGATCGTGGTCACCCCGCCAAACGCGTTGGCATGGTGGCAAAGCGGTCTTTATTTGTTGGTAAGCCCGTATTTCTTGTTGAAACGATCCACACGGCCATCGGCTTTGTTGAACTTTTGCTTGCCAGTGTAGAATGGGTGGGAATCGGAAGTAGTTTCAACACGGATCAATGGGTAAGTGTTGCCGTCTTCCCATTCAACAGTTTCTGCAGAAGAAACAGTTGAGCGAGACAAGAACTTGAACCCAGTTGAAGAATCCATGAATACAACTGCGTGATAATCTGGATGGATACCTTGCTTCATAATGTTTTTCTCCTTTGCCCTAAGCCATTGCCTGACCTAGAGAGATATTGTTTATAGTCAACCGCAAAATTATAGCATGCCAAAAGCGCGATTGCAACCAATTCACACGTTCATCGGTTCATCTGCACTGACATCATCGACGATCTCAACATCAGCACCTAAACCATGCAGTTTTTGCACCACACGGTCATAGCCACGCAGAATGTGCCCGACATGGGTGATGGTGGTATCACCTTCTGCCATTAAACCGGCGATCATCAAGCACGCCCCACCGCGGATCTCGGTAGCGGCGACTTCGGCACCTTGTAGCTTGTCGGCATGATGCAAAATGATCACATCATTTTCAACCGTGATATCAGCGCCCATGCGGATCAATTCTGGGACATGGCGCACGCGCTTGGGATAAAGTGTGTCCACGATAATGCCTTCGCCTTGGGCTTTAAGCATCAATGGCGTGATCGGCTGTTGCAAGTCAGTGGCAAAACCCGGATATGGCATGGTTTTGATCTGCACCATGCGCAAGTCCCCTGATGGATACACAAAAATGCTGTCTTCGCCGACATCCATTACCACACCCATTTCTTCTAGTTTCGCCAAGAAGGAATCCAAGTGTTCAGAGATGATGTTTTTAACGTTCACGCCATCGCCGATCGCTGCGGCCATCGACAAATATGTGCCAGCTTCGATCCGATCTGGGATGATCGTATGCGCGTTATGGGCATGCAATTCTGGCGTGCCTTCGATACGGATCACGTCAGTCCCAGCCCCGCGGATCGTCGCGCCCATGTTATTTAAATACGTCGCCAAGTCGATGATCTCAGGTTCTTTGGCGGCATTCTCCAACACAGTTTGGCCTTTGGCAGTGACTGCAGCCAAAATGATATTGATCGTCGCGCCCACTGAAACCATGTCTAAGTAGATCCGCGCCCCATGCAAGCCTTCTTTAGGGGCATGGATCACCATGGCGCCATGTTCATTGGCCACTGTGGCACCAAGCGCTTCAAAGCCTTTGATATGTTGGTCGATCGGGCGTGGGCCGATATCATCACCACCAGGCAACGCCACATTGGCGCTACCAAAACGCCCCAGCAGTGCCCCCATAAAGTAATAAGACGCCCGCAGTGACTTGATTTTACCTTCTGGTAGCGGCACTTCTTTAATTTGCGTGGGATCAATGTGAAGCACACAATCTTCGAACGTGGAATGGACATTCATCGCTTCAAGAATGTCCATTAAGTTGTAAACGTCTTGGATCTGTGGAACTGAATCTAAGGTCACTGGGGTCCGCGACAAAATAGCCGCTGGGATCAAAGCGACTGTACTGTTTTTTGCCCCGCCGATAACCACCGAACCTGAGAGCTTTTTGCCCCCATGAATCAGCATTTTTTTCATGTAATTTATTCCTCACTTGCGCGTTCACTATCAAATTGGCTGAAGCTGACCACATTTAGGCTTCATAGCGTATTGGTACGCTGATATCGTTCACTGGTAGGCGTCGGCTCGAAAAAATTTATCCGCCGACAATTAAAACACATTCATCGTTTAATTCTAATGAAATTACGGGCAAAAAACAAGCAGTGATTAGCGAAATCATGCGCTTGCTTAGAGATATTCGCAATTCTTGGGACTTCGTTAAGTTTCAGCGCCTGAATCCCCCACATCTTGACACAAAAGGCACCTGTCAAGCAGATCTGTTAGGATCTGCTCGGCAGGTGCCTTTGATTGAATGCGCGGTGTTATTTAAAGTCGCCAGCCGCTTGGATGAAGGACTTGAACAAACCTTCTGGCTTAGTGGGACGAGATTGGAATTCAGGGTGATATTGGGAAGCCACGAAGAATTTGTTTTTCGGCAATTCGATGATCTCCATCAACCGGTTGTCAGGAGAAACACCGGAAAATACCATGCCAGCTTTTTCCATGGCTTCGCGGTACTTGGTGTTGAATTCATAACGGTGACGATGACGCTTTTGCACTTCTGGCACGTTGTCATAAGCGGCAGCCGCCACAGAGCCTGCCTTCAATTCGCAAGGGTATAAGCCCAAACGTAATGTCCCACCAAGGTTAGTCACGTCAACTTGGTCTGGCATCAACCAGATCACAGGGTTTTTGGAATCTGGATCCACTTCAGCAGTGGCCGCATCTTTAATGCCCAGCACATTGCGGGCAAATTCGATGGAAGCCATTTGCATCCCTAAGCAAATGCCTAAGAATGGCACGTCGTTTTCCCGGGCATAGCGAATAGCTGCGATCTTACCTTCAAGGCCGCGATCACCGAAACCACCAGGAACCAAAATACCGTCTGCATCGCCTAATAATTCGTCGACGTTGTCATCGGTGACATCTTCAGCTTGGAAAGTCGCGATCTCAACATCAGAATCCCAGTAGTAGCCGGCATGCTTCAGCGCTTCTGCAACTGAAATGTAGGCATCTTTTAACGCCACATACTTGCCGACTAAAGCGATCTTGACTTTGTGGTCAAGGTTTTGAACCTTGTGCAACAAGTTGCTCCATTCGGTCATGTCAGCAGCTGGCACATCTAAGCCAAAATGTTCAATGACGCGTTGGTCCATACCTTGTGCTTGCATGGCCAAAGGAATGGAATACAAGGATTTGGCATCGCGAGATTCGATAATGGAATCTTCTTTAACATCAGTGAACAAGGCAATTTTTTGCTTCATGGATTCCGTTACCGGCTTTTCCGTCCGCAAGATCAACATGTTCGGCTGGATGCCGATGTTACGCAATTCTTTGACAGAGTGTTGCGTTGGCTTGGTTTTCATTTCACCAGCGGCACGCAAGTATGGTACCAAGGTGGCGTGAATGTAGTAGGTGTTTTCAGCGCCAACATCGTTTTTCATTTGGCGAATAGCTTCCAAGAATGGTTGCGATTCGATATCCCCAACCGTCCCACCGATTTCGGTGATGATCACGTCAGAGTCAGTGGTTTTAGCGGCACGGGTGATCTTTTCCTTGAGCATGTTGGTGATATGCGGGATCACTTGCACCGTGGCGCCAAGGTATTCACCTTTGCGTTCTTTGTCTAAAACTTCAGAATAGATTTTCCCAGTCGTGACATTAGAATATTTGTTTAAGTTAATGTCGATGAAGCGTTCATAGTGGCCAAGGTCAAGATCCGTTTCGGCACCATCGTCGGTAACGAAGACTTCCCCGTGTTGGTATGGGTTCATCGTGCCTGGATCGACGTTGATGTAAGGATCAAATTTCTGGATCGTTACCTTCAAGCCGCGGTTCTTCAACAGTCGTCCAAGACTAGCTGCGACGATCCCTTTGCCAAGTGAAGACACAACGCCACCGGTAACAAAAATATACTTGGTCATGTGATAACTCCTTTTATTTTAGTTGACGGGAAAAAACAAAAACAAGCTCCCCATCGATCGATAGGGAGCTTGTAACCGTTTTGGCTTTACGACGAATCGTAAAGCGCCCAAGCAGTATAATAACTAAAATCCCCACTTGCGTCAAGCGATATTGTTAATCATGCCAAACTTCTTCAAGCTCGGCGAAAACATTTGTGCTAAGACAGCTTAACGCGAAGAGAACGCCATAACCAGATCAGCAATATCCCTAAAATCACCAAGCGGACCCAGATCCGGCTACTGGGATCAACAAAATGCCCAATTACAAATTGCAAAGCAAAGCCGACATTCAATACGACCCAATATTCTGCCGCTTTGTGCGCGCCTTGCATCAGCTTCGAGTCATGCGTGCTGGCAGCAAGGCGACGAATTCCAAAATACCAGATCGCTGCAACCACCAGCGCAAACATCCCATTGGTTAAAGCCCAGCGACTTGACCCATAAGGAACTGACAACGCCGGCAATACCAAAAAATCGCTTAAATACGCCAGTACCCAAAATCCCACCACAATGCGTCGACGCCTTGTCATCCCCATCCCTCCAAGATCGTGTAATCGCTTACTTGATTGTACCTGAGTTTTTGTGGCACGTCATTTTATCTATCAGCCGAGCCGAAAAATCGAACATGATCAAGCACTTGAAGCGACAAGCATGCCTGAGCCAGCAATTTGCGCAACAAAAAAGCCCAACTGCAAGCAGTCAGGCAATTGTTTTATTCGTCGTCATCATCGTCGTCAGTGGCAACGTCAGGGGTGCTGGCGTCGTCATCATCGTCATCGTCATCAGAGAATTCAGCCAATTGGCCTTCGATCCCGTCTGGCAAGCTGTCTTCTTCGTCGTCGCCGTCTGCGTTAGCGTCTTCGTCATCATCGAAGTCGTCAGCCGCGTCATCGTCAGCGTCGTCATCAAAGTCATCGTCTTCTGGATCGTCATCGTTGTAGTCGATGATATCATCATCGTCGCCAGCATCAGCCAAGAAGGCATTGACCTTCTTGCGCTTTTTGCGGCGCGGTGCGTCTTCTTCATCGTCATGTTGGTTGACTTCTTCATCGACAGATTCGTATGGGTACCAAGCGCGCAGGCCCCAAACGTTGTCGCCTAAAGAAATGAAGGCCCCGTTTTCGTTTAAATCCGTATAAAATTGGGACAAACGATCGCGGATCTCACTATCGGTTTTACCCAAATAGGTTTGGATCTCGTTAACGATGTCCACAAAAGCCATCGTTTCGCCTTTTTGTTCGAGAATGGCGTGCGCCACCTCGATCATGGACAGTTCTGATTTAATCGCGTCGGCAAATACTTCGTCTAGTTTCAACCGGTACACGCCCTTTCCACAGTCTATTTCAAATCATACCCGTTTAAGCTTTAAAAAGCAATCGCATTCGATAATTTCCCAAGGTTTCGCCATTGGCAAATAACTGATACTCAATATAGATCTCGCCGGCTAGCGGTTCATTGGTGATGCGCACATCTAAGCGCGGCGTAATGGTTTCAACTGGGATCATCCCATACGGCGTGCGATATTGCGTCAAGATCCGTTTCTCATTGGCAAAATGTAACCGTAACTGCATGTCGTCACTACTGCCGCCTCGACTGAGTTGCACATCCCCGTCGCTGCGTAACTTCAACGTCACTGGATAGTCGGTGTGTTCTTCTTCGTTGATCTCGTGATAGCGAATGTATAACGTGTCGTTGAGCTCGACGATACTGCCAGGCTCGTTGAAGACATGTTCTTCGGTGTCCCCTTCTTGGGTGACATAAGTTTCTAAGTGGATCGAAACTGGGATCCCGCGTGATAAGTCCATGCGATCCTTCCTTTCAGTGGTTTTCATCCTATTATAACGCTTGGCAAAAAACTTCGCCTACTATTGTATAATAGAGTCATCCAAACTGTTGGCCAAAATATGCCAGTAGTGACTATCATTTAGGGGGAAATGCCGTGAACACGATGTTACCAAGAGAAAAAGTCTTCCGCGATCCCGTGCACAATTATATCCACGTGCGCCATCAAGTGATCTTGGACTTGATCAATACGCCTGAATTTCAGCGCCTGCGCCGCATCAAACAACTCGGCGTGGCCAATACCGTGTTTCAAGGCGCCGAACACTCGCGCTTCACCCATTCACTTGGCGTTTATGAGATCACCCGCGAGATCTGCGATTCCTTTGAAGCCAACTATCCAGATCAATGGGATGACTCACAGCGCTTAGTGGCGTTATGTGCCGCGTTATTACATGATGTCGGGCATGGCCCGTATTCACATACGTTTGAGCATATTTTTCACACGGATCATGAAGCCATCACCCGACGGATCTTGTGCGATGACTCCACGCAGATCAACCACGTGTTAAAAGGTGTCGCCCCTGATTTTCCACAAAAAGTCGCCAGTGTCATCGATCACACTTATCCCAATCCGCAAGTGGTGCAAATGATCTCTAGTCAAATCGACGCCGATCGCATGGATTACTTGTTGCGCGATGCTTATAACACTGGCACCAACTATGGCTTGTTTGACTTAACACGGATCTTGCGGGTGATGAGGCCATACGCTGACGGGATCGCCTTTGAAGCCAACGGCATGCATGCGGTTGAAGATTACATCGTCAGTCGCTTTCAAATGTATCAACAAGTTTATTTTCATCCAGTATCTCGCGGCATGGAAGTGGTGTTGATGCACTTGCTCAAACGCGCCAAAGCATTATATGAAGCTGGCCGTTTTGACGCAGCGTATAACCCACGCTTGTTGATCCCGTTTTTTGAAGGGAAGTTTGATCTTAAAGACTACCTCAAACTCGACGATGGCGTGTTGGACACTTACTTCACTTACTGGCTGGATTATCCAGATCCGATCTTGCAAGATTTCGCCAATCGCTTCTTATCAAGGCGTCCGCTGAAATCTGTCACCTTCACCAAAGCGACCCAAGCCTTATTGCCAGAGCTCAAAGCGTTAGTTTCCCAAGCTGGCTTTGATCCTGAGTATTACACCGCTGAAAATGATTCCTTTGATCTGCCTTATGATGCGTATGACCCATCAAGCGCCAACCCTAAAACCCAAATCGAGATCATGCAACTAGACGGGTCGCTGGAAGAATTATCCACACTATCGCCTTTGGTGGCGGCGATCTCTGGGCGGATGACTGGCGACAAACGCTTCTACTTCCCTAAAGCGATGCTTCAAACCAGTGGGAACTTATTTGTTCCGACTGATCGAAAATTCCAACACTACTTGCTTAATGGCGCGCTGATCAACCCGCGCTAAAGAAAGGATACTTATGTCGATTAAAATGATCGCCATCGATATGGATGGCACCTTGCTTGACCCTAACCAACAACTCACGCCAGAAACGATCGAAACCGTCAAAGCGGCCAAAACCCATGGTATTAAAATCGTGTTATGTACCGGCCGGCCTTTGACTGGGCTGGAACAATTCTTCGCCCCACTTGGTTTAGTTGACCCAGGCGATTATGCGATCACCTATAACGGCGCCATGGTCCAACACGCCGACACCAAAGAGATCTTGTTGCAACATTCATTAAGTTACGCCGATTTTCTTGACTTGACCCAACTAGCTGAGCGCCTTAACGTCCACTCTCACGCTGAAGACGCCAATTACATGTACACACCAAACGCTGATATTTCCAAATATTCTGTGCGCGAATCATACCTTGTCAACATGCCGATGTTTTATCGCTTGCCAGACCAATTCCCGCATGACAAGCAATTTGCCAAAGTGATGTTCATCGATGAACCAGACTTGCTAGCTGCAGCCAAAGCCAAGATCCCAGCAGATTATTTTGACCGCTATTATTTCGTCAACTCTGAGCCCTTCTTCTTAGAAGCTTTAAACAAGAATGCCTCCAAAGGCAACGCCGTCAAAGATCTCGCCCAAAAGCTCGGCTACAGTTTAGATGACGTGATGGCCATTGGCGATCAAGCCAATGACTTGCCGATGATCCAAGCTGCCGGATGTGGCGTGGCCATGGGCAATGCGATTCCAGAAGTTAAAGCCCATGCCCAAGTGATCACTGCCACCAACGCCGAAAACGGCGTGGCCAAAGCCATCAAGGAATACGCCTTTTAATCAGGTGGCTGAGCTAGCAAACAAAACACCTTCGCACCACGCATTCAAAATGCGAATGCGAGGCGCAAAGGTGCTTATGCGTTGGGCTAAGACCGCTTGATGTCACAGCCTGGTTTAGTTGCGTTCTATCAAGCAACGCCCAGCAGTACAAACGCCTTGCAACCGCGATTCAAAATGCGAATCGGGGTCCCAAGGCGCCTATACTATGGGCTAAAAGCGCTTGATATCACAGCCTGATTTAGTTGCGTTCCAGCAAGCAACGCCCAGCAGTACAAACGCCTTGCAACCGCGATTCAAAATGCGAATCGGGGTCCCAAGGCGCCTGTACTGTGGGCTAAAAGCGCTTGATGTCACAGCCTTTGTAATTTTAACCACTGGGCGACGCCGAAGCGATGGGTTGGGCGTTTGAGTTGCGCGGCGGCTTCGGCGATCGGCATCAACATCAAGGTGTTGAAATCTTCTAATGGTTCGGCGACTTTCTTCAAGTCGGTACAAGCGTAGAACGTCGCTGGGTGGTAATAGGCCGTTTGGCGATGGTGGGAATAGAAATATTCTGCCGCTGAGCCTAGCTTTTCGCCGATGGTAACCGTCACGCCGAATTCTTCTAATAATTCGCGGTTGATGGTTTCTTCATCAGTTTCACCAGGTTCGACTTCACCACCAGGCAAAAATAACGCGTGATTTGGCGCCCCTAAGATCAAAAGCCGTTTGCCACTGGCATCTGGGATCACGGCGTAAACGCCGACACGCTTGTGATAATCAAGCGTGGGATCTTTGGTACCAAACACTGGATCATGTGCCATTGTTGTTATCCCCCAAGTTAAAATTCCGATTTTTTCTCATTATACCCTAATTAAAATGCAATTCAAGTAAGGAAGTGCTCGTTTGGAAACCACTGCCCTTTTAGCGGTATCACTGCCATTGCTGGTGATGACTGGGGTCTTTATCGCCAGCTTTACCATTGAACCGCGCCGCTTATTCAACGGTGTCTTGTTTAACATTTGGCTGATCTTGCTGGCTGCCACTGCAGCGATCATGATCTTAAGTTCCAAAAATCGCTTGTTGATCGCCGTTTTTGCCACGCTGTTTTTGATCTTCTTGCTGGTGATCTTGGCCATTTTCGCCTTACACTTATTGTGGCTAGCATGGAACGCGATCGTGGTATGGCGGCGCGAAGGCCACAGCTTGGGGAATATGTTGACGCTGTTATTGGCAGTATTTTTGTTTCTGCTGGAGATCGGGGCCAGCTTCGGCCGTCAGTTTCTGCCTGACCCACTGTATAACGGCTTAGCAGTATTATTTACCTTAAGTATCGGCTATGTGCTGGTGTCGCTGTACAACTTTTTGACCGTGTTGGTGCTTTACAACTTGCGGCCACTGCGGCATAACAAAGACTTCTTGGTGGTATTAGGCGCCGGCTTGATCAATGGCGACACAGTCAGCCCATTGCTGGCGGCGCGGATCAATGCGGGGATCAAATTCTACCGCCAAGAAAAAGCCCAAGGGCGCACGCCAAAGTTAGTGTTTTCCGGCGGCCAAGGCGGCGACGAGAAGTTACCTGAAGGCTTGGCGATGCAACGATACGCTTTAAGCCAAGGAGTCGCCGCTGAAGACACCTTAGTCGAAGACCGCTCCACCACCACCTTGGAAAATATGCGCTTCTCCAAAGCATTGATCGACCAACAAGGTGGCGGATCGGTCGCATTTTTCACCAATAACTATCACCTGTTTCGCGCTGGGATCTATGCCAAACAAGCCGGTTTAAACGCTAATGGCAAAGGTGCGGCGACGAGTTTTTACTTTTTGCCCAATGCGGTGATCCGCGAATACTTGGCGTTAGTGGTGTTGCACAAGCGCCGGCATTTGATCGTGTTTGGCCTGATCGCCTTGTTGGCATTGGGTGTGATGGGCGTGCAGTGGCTGTGATATACTGATTGCAAAAGGGGGTCAACAACTTATGTGGAAAGAATTTCGACAATTCATCATGCGCGGCAACGTCTTAGACTTAGCTGTAGGCGTGATCATCGGCAGTGCCTTCACCGGCTTAGTGACCAGCTTGACCAAAAACTTGATCAACCCGATCTTGGCTTTGTTCACCCAAAGTTCTAACTTACAAAGCCTAAGCGTGACGTTACTTGGTGCCAAGTTTACTTACGGGGCATTTATCAATGATGTGATCAACTTTTTGATCGTGGCTTTTGTGGTATTTTTAATGGTGAAAGGTGCCAATAAGCTTTTGCCTAAAAAACCTGCCGCCCCTGCTGGTCCCACCAAAGAAGAAGCGTTGTTGACTGAGATCCGCGACTTATTGAAGGACAAGCAATGAAAAAAATCCCATGGTTCGCACAACTTTTATTGATCATGGTGGTCGCTTTTGCCGGAGCGCGCTTGTTGATGACCCAAGTGTTATCCAACGACACCGTTTCCGGTGATTCGATGCAGCCGACGTTAAATGACAAAAATCGACTGATCTCCCTGCGCCACCACAGCATTAAACGCAATGATATCGTTGTTTTGGAAGCGCCTGACGTGGCTGGTGAGTTATATATCAAACGCGTCATCGGCATGCCAGGCGATAGCGTTGCCGTGAAAAACGAGAAACTGTACATCAACGGCAAGCTCACCCCTCAGCCTTACTTGAAATCCAGCTTTATGGCCAAAGAGATCATGGATTGGGGCAAAGCGTACAACAAAAACACCACCGGCGTGCAATTCACGTCAGATTTCGATCTTAAAACCAATAAAGCCACGCAATCGCAGCGCGTGCCCAAAGGCGAATACTTTGTCATGGGCGACAACCGCTTCGTATCCCATGACGGCCGTGCTTTTGGCTTTATCAAAAAATCTTCGATCCAATCCGTCGTCGTGTGGCGCTATTGGCCATTAACGCAGATGAAAACATATTAAATCAGCTCGTCCCTCATTGCCGTTGGCAGTGAGGGACTTTTTGGCTTTGCAGGCGGTTTCTTGGCAAATTTAAAAAAGCGCTTGCATTTTTTGACCGGCGGTGTTATGCTTCATTCACCAACAAAAAGTAAGTGTCAGGACTGGCTTTTGTTGGCAACAGCACGAAGCAAAGCCGCGCGGTTAGGTACATCGTCTGCGCTTTGTGGCAGCAAACATCCCCATGGCGTCGAAGCGTGGGGATGCGCATTCCGTGGGCAAAAAGTCGCTGGGGTACCGAAGAAAATTGTCAGCTATCACTTCGACAAAAGTGAGTCACAGAAGCGGCCCGCCGTGTTTGAGCATTTCGCGACGGATCAGTGGATCATCGAGACAACTGTCGCCCAGTTTCGTCCGATCGATCTCTGATCTTTATCGCAACAACCTCATCACGACGCGTCGGATTGTGCAAAACCCGGGATCCACCTGCGCCACCGTTTTACCCACAGTGAGTTTTGTGCTGTGGCTGTTCGAGTGCCCACGGGCATGACAACGTGTGACCTTGCTTTGAGGTCACACTTCACAAACGAATTTGAAGGCACCTAAATTGGGTCAGTGGGCACTTTTTCAACCAAACGTTGAATCAGTGCCTATTTTTTAGGCTGTCACACAAAAACAGGGGCTGATTTTAGTCAGCCCCCTTTGACACTATTTGTGGTCGTCGATCAAGTCGTTGGCTTTGCCAGCAACTGTATCTTTAGCGTCATCAACCTTGGCTTCTACTTCGCCTTTCAGTTGTTTCGCCTTGCCTTTTGCTTCCATTTGGTCATCCTTCAGCAACTTCCCGGTGGTTTCTTGGATCTTGCCAAGGGCTTTGTCCTTCGTTGATTTCAAGTCAGCCATCGTTGTCACCTCCCTTATCTTAAGCATACAACATTGCCCCCACACCACGCCAATTTGACCCCCCAACAAGTCAATTGAGGGGCTGAAATTTGTCAGTGAATGGATCAAGTTGATATGATTAAGGTAGAAAGGAAGTGAATGCAAATGCTACCATCCAAAGAGGCGATCAAAGAAACGATCGAGGCTGTGCCGACCAAAACTTGGAAAATCGTTGGCGGCTTGCTGGCATTCGGTTTGATCATGCGGCTGGCGACTAGTGTTGCCAAAAATCGTGATTAAGTTTAACTTTAGCACCTGAGCCTATTGCCTCAGGTGCTTTTTTCATGACCAGGTTTGGCGTCATAGCGGCGTTTGGGACTCACATTTGACAGTTATTTGGCCAATTCGTTATGCTTAATATAAGGGGATAGCGGTTACATCATACACGTGTCATCCTAGGATGTGATGTGACCTACACCCTTGTACTCGTCGGTTAAAAACACTGCTCTGAACTGAAAGGAGTGCTCAACATGCTACACCTGATTTGGGTTTTGATCGTAGGTGCCGTGATCGGCGTAATTGGTCAATTGATCGTTGGTCGGGATATGCCATTCGGCTGGGTCGGTAATATCATTGCTGGTTTAGTCGGGGCTTGGATCGGCGGCAGTCTGCTGGGAAGCTGGGGGCCAGTCATTGGTGGGATGGCAGTATTGCCATCGATCATCGGTGCGGTCGTTTTAGTTTTCATCGTTTCACTGGTGATCGGTGCCATGGGCAAAACCCGTCGCGCCTAAGTGAGGAGGGAAAACTATGCGGCCGATCACCAAAATGGCGCTGAGCATTGTGGCGATTCTCGGGATCTTGCAAGCTTTGTTAGTCGCGGCGATCACCTGGCCGCTTGACCCGTTTGCCACTTGGCTGCTGGCAAGCAACCAGTATTTACGCTGGGGATTATTGGGTTTAACAGCAGTCGTGTTGTTGACTTTTATCGGGATGTTGTTGGTCGCGTTATTGCGCCGATCCACCACCACGCATCTGACTGTGAAGTCAGATCAAGGCAACCTTTCGCTATCGCGCCAAGCAGTCGCCAACACCGTAGCCAAAGCGGTGGCGCGTGAGCATCCCGTCAAAAACGTCAACGTCGACGTCAAAATGCTCAAGCGCAAGCAAGCCGCCACGGTGTTTGTTGAAGCCAACAGTCTCAATGACCGCGACTTAACACAAGAAGCGGCGCGCATTGAAGCGACCGCCAAGCAAAAGCTGACGCAAACACTGGGCATTGCCACGAAAAGCGTTCATGTGAGGTTGCATCCAGCCACAGCCACGTCGAACAATGCCGCCAAAGTGCTTTAGCTGTAAAGGAGGATCTTGATGCCACTAGGAGTAACCGGCGCGCTGATTGGCGCGCTTTTGGCAGCGGCGATTTTACAGTGGGGCTTTTTAGGCCTTTTGTTGATCGCAATCTTGGCGATTGCAGGGTTTTTGATCGAACGCTGGCTGCTACCAAACAAAACTGACTTGCTTGCCTGGCTACGCCAAGGCAAGCAACAACTTAAAGACAGATCTTGATCGGAGGTGAACCAATGCCAACTGACCAATTAGAAACTTTAAAAGCCAACAGTCGCTTAACATTTGACGACTATGTGATCCAAAAAATCGCGGGGATCTGTGCCCAACAAACTGAAGGCATTTTATCCATGGATGGCAACGTGGTCGACAAAGTGTCTGAAACGCTGGGTCGTGATGAACGCATTTCCAAAGGCATCAAAGTAGAAGTCGGTGAACAACAAGTCGCCATTGACATGACGGCAGTGATCGAATACGACGCCGACGCCCAAAAGCTCTACGATGTCTTAGCCGCCAAAGTTGCCCAAGCCGTCAACCGCATGACCGGCTTGCAAGTCATCGAGCTCAACTTGCATGTCGCTGACGTGTTGACGCGCCGCGAATGGCAACAACTAAATCGCTAGTGATGACTGATACCAGGAGGTAAACATGGATAACCAAAACCTGCACCGTCCCAATGATACCAAGCCAAAACCAGAGGCAAAACCGGAGATCAAGAAAGATCTGTTGTTTGATGACAGTGTGCTACAAAAAATTGCCGGCAAAACTGCCAGTGAAATCGACGGCGTGATGGACTTATCTGGAAACATTTTTTCAGATATGACTGACCGCTTCCGCAAAACTGACAACCTTAAAAAAGGCGTTTCTGTCGATATCGAAGACAACAAACGCGTCACCGTCGAGCTCGACGCGATCATGAAATATGGCACCAAAGCGCCAGAAGTATTCGACCAAGTCACCGATGCCATTTGTAAAAACGTTAAAGAAATGACTGGCATGGATGTAACCGCCGTGAAATTGACGGTTAAAGACATGATGACAGACGAAGAACTGCAAGCGCAAAAAGACGCTGACGAAAAAGCGAAACAAGAAAAAGCTAACGCGGAAGCTGACAACAAAGACTTGCAACCGGCTTAGTTTCCGGCGCACCGTTTTAAAAAGAGGCAACGACATCATTTGTCGTTGCCTCTTTTGCGTATCCCAATCATAAGTCTGATCAGCCAGCTGTTGTCCGCTTTACAATAACGTGGCCAACAGCGCTTCAACTTGCGCCACAGGCATTTGCTTACCTGTCCATAACTCAAAGCTGGCAGCGCCTTGCGCCACTAACAACGACAAACCATTCAAACAAGTTTTGACGCCGGCTTGTTGGGCTTGAGTCAAAAATGTGGTGGTCAACGGGTCATATACCATATCCAACACCACTTGATCCGCTTGTAGCGAAGCTTTTGCTGGCAGCGGTGTGAGCGCTCGTTGTTGCTGCATCCCTAAGCTAGTGGCATTGATCACCACATCAGCTATGCGAACCGCTTCACATACTGCATCTTCATCCGCTAACGCCAGCGCCTGGGCAGATCCGCCTAAACGCTCAGCGAGACTTTGTGCCGTAGCCACATGGCGATTGCACAAAGTCAACTGGCCAACGCCAGCGTCGCTTAAGGCTAAAGCTGCCGACTCTGCCGCCCCACCAGCCCCAAAGATCAAGACTTTGGCTTGTGGCAGCTCGACATGCGTGCGCAACGCCTGCACGACACCAACGCCATCTGTGGAATAGCCATAAAGTTCCCCATCGCGATTGACGATAGTGTTGACGGAATGCGCTTTTTGGGCAAAATCCGACACATGATCTAGTAGCGGGATCACTGCTTGTTTAAGCGGCATGGATAAATTCACGCCGCCGATATGTAGCGCCCGGATCGCGTCAACGGCGGTAGGCAAAGTGGCTAATGTGACGTCAAAAGCCAAGTAGCGGGCGTTAAGTTGCTGTTGGTCAAACGCAAAATTATGCATCGCCGGCGACAGGGAATGCGCGGCAGGATGGGCCAAAAGCCCGTAAAGTTTGGTGTGACCATCGATCATGATAATTCCTCCTGAAGTTGGTGGATCACTTGGACGCTAAGTTGTCCAGGCGCTGAAGCTTGCCCCAATGTGGCAAATGTCAATCCTGGTGCAAACGCCCCACTAGCCACGCGCGTCAGCTGGCCTAAAGCGCCCATGCCGATCACGATCGCTGGTTGCGACAAGTTCGCCCGCGCCCAAGCTGACAGCGCCAACAGATTCAAGGTGTCAGCTGTCGTTTGTGGCATTGCCGCTAATTTCACCACATCCGCCCAAATACTTTGCGCACGCAACGCCGCTTTGGCGTCAGCCAAGCTTGGCGTGTGTTGAAAATCATGGGCACTGGCGACGACGGCAATGCCTTGCTTGTGGGCCAACTGCACACAAGTTTCACGCACTGAAGACGCTAAGCTGGCTTCCACATCCAACGCATCTGGGGTGATCAACGCTAACAAGTGCGAATATTTTGCCAAATAGGCTTGACCATCCCCAGCAAACGCCCCGCCTTCAGCCTTCGTGCGCAACGTCAGCAATAACAGCTTGCCTGCTTGATGTAGCCGAGCGACACCTTGCTGTACCGTGGCATCTGGTAGCGTATTGCTAGTATCCACGCGCCATTCAACGATTTGCACTGCCGCATTTTGACTGATGGCATCAATTTGCGTGAGAAAACTTGTTGGGTCTGCTGCCGAGATCGGCACCGCAATGGCGGGTTTTGCTTGTTGCAAGGCTTGGACGAATTTCACGTGTGGTTCCTTTCACTTGGCTAAAAATGCTGGCAGATCAGCTAACGCCACTGGGTAAAGCCGCGTTTGCCCAAGTTTAGGCAAGGTGACTAAAACCACGGTGTTGTTTTTGACTTTTTTGTCCATGCGGATCTGCGCGACTAATTGATCGATCGAATAATCAGGAAATTCAGTGGGCAATCCCACCGCTTTGAGCCGATCTGTGATCGCCTCAGCGGTGCCGGCTTGCGTCAACCCGTGGCGCTCGCATAATTTGGTGATGGCGATCATCCCCATCGCCACGGCTTCACCATGCAACGTGTCTGGCCGCAACAATTCTACCGCGTGACCTAGCGTGTGGCCGAAGTTCAACAGCCGCCTTGCGCCAGTGTCGCGTTCATCATCCACCACCAAAGCCGCTTTTGCTGAAATGGCAAACTGCGACAATTCTGAGGCATGTAATAACAAGTCTTTAGGGTGATCGATGCGCTGGATCAATTGCCAAAATGCCGGCTTGTCAGACATTGCAGCCATTTTGACCACTTCACCGTAACCTTCGACTAAGTTGCGCTGGGACAACGTGCGCAAGTGTTCAGGGTCGATCACCACTAAGTCTGGTTGATAAAACGTCCCGATCAAATTCTTCCCAGAGCCAAAATCAACGGCAGTTTTGCCACCGACAGACGAGTCCACTTGCGACAACAAGCTGGTTGGCACTTGGATATAAGCCAAGCCGCGCATGAAGGTCGACGCCACAAACCCGGCTAAGTCACCAACTACCCCGCCGCCTAGCGCCAACACCCCGTCAGAGCGGGAAAAGCCGGCTTTGATCAAGGCGGTATACACTTGTTGGGCACCAGTCAGGGTTTTGCTGGCTTCACCGGCTTGGATCACAGTCGTTGCAGTGGTAAAGCCAGCCGCTTCTAGGTTTTGGCAAGTCTGCGCCAAATACAGCGGGGCCACGTTGGAATCAGACACCACCATGATCTTGCGCGGTGACCAAACGCCTGCCACCAGCGTGCCTAAGTGGGCCACACTGCCTGATTCGATCAAAATGTCATAGGGATGCGCGGCTAACCCAACATGTACCGTACTCATTGCAAAGCCTGCCGCACGGCGTTGACTTTTTTGGTCATGTTTAAGTACAGATCTGGCGTCAACGCTTGTGGCCCATCAGAAAATGCATGCGCTGGGTCATCATGGATCTCGACGATCTCCCCATCACAACCAGCCGCTGCCGCTGCCACTGCCATTGGGGTGACCAAATCGCGGACGCCGACTGCATGACTTGGGTCAGCGATGATCGGGTAGTGAGTCAACTTCTTGAGCACTGGGATCGCCGCCAGATCAAAGGTGTTGCGAGTGTATTTGTTGTCAAACGTCCGGATCCCGCGTTCGATCAAGAAGACATTCGGGTTGCCGTTGGCGCGAATGTATTCAGCGGCGTTCAACAAGTCATCGATCGTCGCTGACATCCCGCGCTTTAACCCAACCGCGATCTTGGTTTTACCCACGGCTTTTAATAAGGAGAAGTTCTGCATGTTGCGGGCGCCGATTTGGAAAATGTCTGTGTATTTGCCGACCATTTCCACATGCGGCACATCCATCACTTCGGTGATCACATCCATGCCTTCTGCATCTGCGGCTTCACGCAAGAAGCGCAACCCGTCTTCTTCCAAGCCTTGGAAAGAATATGGCACCGTGCGCGGCTTGAACGCCCCGCCACGCAATACCGTCGCGCCGCCTTGTTTGGCGACTTTGGCCATGCGGCGCACATGTTCTTCTGATTCAACGGAGCAAGGCCCTGCCATCATCACAAAATGTCCAGCGCCGATCGTGGTATGTGGCAACTTAATGATCGTCGGTTCTGGTTGGAATTCCAATGAGCCTAACACAAAAGACTTGTCATCAGTGGTGATACTTGAGATCACTGCCGCTTCTTCATCCGTTGGCGTGTAAGCTTTCACACCGATCGCGGCTAAATGGGTGCCGACGACTTCGACATGGGCAGGAACGGCGCGAAGCTTTTCGGCGACTTGTTGGATCAATGGTGAGTTTTCTTTGAATTGAATAATCATAAGTGTAAGTTCTCCTTTAAATTGAGTGGGATGTGAGTTAAAACTGTGAAGCGGCGCGCTTAAGCACCGTTGAATCAAGTTGCAAGTAAACATCAGCGACATGTTGCGGGGTGAAACCAAAATGCATCATCACCCGATCCGGATCGCCAGAAGCCCCGAAAGTCTCCATGCCGACCACCGTACCGTCTAAACCAACAAAGCGGCCCCAACTTAATGGGCTGGCCATTTCGATCGCCACGCGGTGAGTGATCGCCCGCGGCAATACGGCTTCTTGGTAGCTGCGCGATTGTTGGGCAAACAGTTCAAACGATGGCATCGACACCACTGAGACAAAGCGACCAGATTTGGCCAGCTCAGTTTGCGCTTGCATCGCCAAATGCACTTCAGATCCGCTGGCCATTAAGATCCCGTCTTGGCGTTTACCTTCTGGCACTGGCGATACCACGTAAGCCCCGCGGTTGACTGGTGGCACATTGTGAGACAGTTGCGGCAGATCTTGGCGGGTCAACACGATCACAGTTGGCCCGTTTTGCCGCGTCAACGCCACGCGCCAAGCGGCAGCTGTTTCTTGACCATCTGCTGGGCGCAACACCACGGTATTGGGGATCGAGCGCAACATGGTAAGCTGTTCGATCGGTTCATGCGTCGGCCCGTCTTCGCCAACAGCGATCGAGTCATGGGTGAACACGAAAGTCACTGGCAAATGTTGCATCGCTGCCAAGCGGATCGCAGGTTTTAAGTAGTCAGAAAATACTAAGAAAGTACTGCCAAATACGCGCGATCCTCCATGTAGCGCCATGCCGTTAAGCGCCGCACCCATGGCGAATTCCCGCACCCCAAAGGCGATGTTGCGGCCTTCAGGATGTTCTGGCGTGAACAATGGTGAGTTGTCGATGACCGTTTTGGTGGATGACGCTAGGTCTGCGGCGCCGCCCCACATTTCTGGGGCCAACTTGGCAAACGCGTTCATCGCGATCTTACCGGCATCACGCCCGGAACACATTTCTGGAATCAAGGTGTTTGGCTGTTCTGGCAATTGCGGCAACAAGTTGGCCGCCGCGCGCGTCAAGGCTGCTGATTCTGATGGCTTTAAGCTTTGGGTTTTAGCGACCCAAGCCGCATGGGCGGTGTTGCCGCGCCGGCCAACAGTTTCGGCAAAACGCTGACGCACCGCATTCGGCACTTCAAAGTCTGGCAAATGCCAGCCTAACGTCACTTTCAACGCAGCGAAGTCTTCTTTGGCCAATGGCTTGCCATGCACCGCATTGGTACCAGCGCCGTTAGCCCCAAAGCCGATCACCGTGCGCACTTCGATCATCGAAGGATGGTCAAGGTCTTGTTTGGCCTTGGTGATGGCTTGATCAATAGCGTTAAGGTCATTGCCATCTTCGACTTTTTGGTAAGTCCAGCCTTCTGCTTCGGCGCGCTTGTGCATGTCTTCTCCAAAAGCGCGGGATTTGTTACCATCAAGCGACACGTCATTGGAATCAAACAACACGATCAACTTGCCTAATGCTTGGTGGCCGGCCAACCCCATGGCTTCATGGGAAACACCTTCCATCAAATCCCCGTCGCCGCATAAGACGTAAGTGAAGTGATCGACCATGTGCTGGAAGCGCGCGGCCATGTGGCGTTCAGCCATCGCCATGCCTACCGCCATCCCCAAGCCTTGCCCTAAAGGCCCAGTGGTGGCTTCAACGCCGTCGACGACCCCGTATTCTGGATGGCCTGGGGTACGGCTACCGAATTGGCGAAAATGCATCAAATCGTCTTTGGTGACATTGAACCCTGCCAAGTGTTGCAAACTGTACAACATCGCCGAGCCATGCCCAGCCGATAAAATAAAGCGGTCGCGGTTGAACCAATGAGAATCTTTTGGCGTGATGTTCAAGTAATTGCGGTATAACACGTAAGCCATTGGCGCAGCGCCTAGTGGCAAACCTGGGTGACCAGAGTTGGCCTTTTGGATCTGCGCGACGCTTAACATTCGCACGGTGTTAACTGCTTGTTGGTCGATTGCATCAAATTTCATATTATCCTCCTGGACAGGTAAGGCACGAAAAAACGCTATCGGTCAGCCGATAGCGTTCATTTCCCCTGGGGAAAAATAAAAGCACCCGGCTGAAATTGCTTCATCCGTGTGCTTACCGTGTGATTCGATGATCCCTGGTATGCAGACGAATGTATCCCTCGCGAGTAAGGACACATTCGAGTGCTCCTACTCGCTAGAGAAAATACGCATACCAGGCATAAAAGACGTTTTGAGTCATATCATCGAGATCCTTTCTGAATTGTTGAATTGAGCTTACCGCCGTCAATGTGACTTGTCAACAGTTTAATTGAAATTTGATGAGAAAGATTTAAAGCACAATGAAAATTGTGCGAGATTGTCTTGTCAGAAGTCAGTAAGTTTGGGCGTCAAAGCGATTGTAATACCACAAATAATAGTGGTCGCCGACTTTGCTCAACTTGGTCACTGACGTATTATCTGGCTCTGGCAACGTCATGGGATCTTGCGCTTGCAGCGCCACTAAAGCCGCTGATTTCACGGTAAAACCATGGGTGACACACACCACATGGCCTTGCGGGTAGCGGCTTTCAACGTCAGTCATGAAATCAGCGACGCGCGCTTGCACATGCGTAAACGTTTCCCCATCTAAAGCGACTTGGGTGTATGTTGGCAACACGTCATGCAGCGTTGGATCAAAGACTTGCGGGTAGCGCGCCTCTAGATCAGCGTTTAGCTGGCCATCCCATGAGCCGTAAGAGATCTCTAATAAACGCGGGTCTAATTGTGGCGTCAGCTCAGTATGCAAATGCGCCGCGGTTTCTTGAGTGCGATCTAGCGGGCTGACAAATAGCGCGTCCATTGGCGACAAATCGAATTGATCAGCCAAATGCGCCGCTTGGGCATGCCCTAATTTCGTAAGGTGGGTACGGGCATCATTGATCGTGCCTTGTTTTAAGCCAGTGGCATTGGCAGTGGTTTGGCCATGGCGAACAAAATAAAAAGTGGTCATTGGCAAGAATTACTCCTTTTCATCTTTTTTTAATCTTGACGGAATATTCGGTGCGTGCTATCTTAGTAAACAACGAAGCAAAGGAGAATTGCAATGGCTAAATTCAATCACATTCGCAAATCATCATCCTGGTCTACTACCTTATCTGTGTAGACCAAACTTTGCTTGACGCCAAGTGGTCTCACAGAACTTCTGTGAGACCGTGATCGCTTCTATTCACGCCTGACAGAAGAACATTCTGTCAGGCGTGTTTTTTTACTGTCACGATCTTTTAGGAGGAAAAAATGGTCGTTTATAATTTCGCTGCAGGGCCAGCAGTCATGCCCCAGCCTGTCATTCACCAGATCCAACAAGAATTGCCGTCGCTTAATGGCTCCGGCATGAGTATCATGGAAATTTCGCATCGCTCCAAAGCTTTTGACGCGATCATTCAACAAGCTGAAGCACGCTTGCGGCATTTAATGGCGATCCCAGATGATTATGCGGTGTTGTTCATGCAAGGCGGCGGCACCGGACAATTTGCCGCCGTCCCATTGAATCTCGCCACCAAATATCGCCGCATTGCCGTGCTTGATTCTGGTCAATGGGCGACGCGCGCTGCCGCAGAAGCGGATCGCTTAGGCATCCCCGCTGACGTGTTGGCCACCACCAAAGCCGACCATTACCGCCATTTGCCGCACTTGCCAAAAGCCCTGGCAGCTGACACTTATGACTACTTGCATGTGTGCTTGAACAACACCGTTGAAGGCACGGCGTATACCACCTTGCCAGCACATGGCGATACACCATTAGTGGCGGATATGTCGTCTAACATTTGTGCCCAGCGCTACAACGTCAAAGATTTTGGGATGATTTTTGCCGGCGCGCAGAAAAATCTCGGCCCTGCTGGCGTCACGGTGGTGATCGTCAAGCGGTCATTGCTAAGCGACGTTCAAGCGGTTCCTAGCGCCTTAGACTACAGCTTGTTTGATAAAAAGCATTCGCTTTATAACACCCCGCCAGTATTTGCCATTTACGCGTTGAATTTGACGCTAGGTTGGCTAGAAGACCTTGGCGGCGTGGACGCGATGCAACAGCGCAATCAAGAAAAATCTCGCCTGCTTTATGACTTTTTGGATCAGTCCAAATTATTTCACAATGACGTCTTGCCAGCTGACCGTTCATTGACCAATGTCGTGTTTCATACCGGCGACGCCACTTTGGACCAAGCAGTGGTCGATGCGGCTGAAGCTTGCGGGTTGATGAATCTCAAAGGCCACCGCTCAGTCGGCGGGTTGCGCGCCAGTTTGTATAACGCGATGCCACTAGCTGGCGTTGAAGCGTTGATCTCGTTTCTCACCCAATTTGAAAAGGAGCACGTCTAATGTATAACGTTAAAACTTTCAATGCCATCGCCCAAGCTGGCCTAGATGAATTCCGCCCTGGCTATCAACTTAACCAAACCGATGACGCCGATGCCTTTTTGATCCGGTCGGTGGATCTGCATGATTATCCTTTCCCCAAAAACCTCAAAGCCATCGTGCGCTGCGGCGCCGGCTTCAACAATATTCCGCTAGATGTCGCCACTGCCAACGGGACTGCCGTGTTCAACACCCCAGGCTCTAACGCCAATGCGGTCAAAGAATTAGTCGTGGCGATGTTGATCATTGCCAGCCGGAATTTATTTTCTGCGGCGCGTTATGCGGCGGCAAACTCTGGCGCCGACATTTCCACCCGAACGGAACGCGAAAAAGCCCAGTTCAACGGCACGGAACTGGCTGGCAAAACCTTAGCCGTGATCGGCGTCGGCCATGTTGGCGCCCGCGTGGCCACTGCCGCTGGGGCTTTAGGCATGCACGTGATCGGCTATGATCCATATTTATCCGCTAATGATGCTTGGCACATCCCTACCACCACCAAGCGCGCCGCTACCTTAGCTGAAGCGTTGGTCCACGCCGATTACGTGTCGGTGCATGTGCCCAAAAATGCCGACACCATCGCTTTGATCTCCACCAAAGAACTGGCGTTGATGCCAAAAGGCGCAGTGTTGTTGAACTTTGCGCGCGGCGGGATCGTCGACAACCATGCTGTATGTGAATCGCTTGATGCCGGCCATTTGAAGCGTTACATGACCGACTTTGGCGAACCGGAGATCCTCAACCGCCAAGACGTATTGGTGACACCACATATCGGCGGCTCCACCTTGCAAGCAGAAGCCAATGGGGCCGTGCAAGGCGCCGACACGATCATGACTTTCCTAGAAACTGGCAACGTGATGCATTCGGTGAACTTGCCGAGTTTGGAAGTGCCTTTTGTTGGGAAGTATCGCTTGACCATCATGCACCAAAATATCCCCAACATGGTCGGGCAGATCGCCACACTCCTTGCTGGCGCCAACGTCAACATCGAATCGATGTCCAATGCCGCGCGGGACAAAGTAGCGTATTCCATTATCGACACCAATAACGAATTTGATTTTGACGCCGTGGTGGCAAAGTTACAAGCCATCGATGCGGTATATCGCGTGCGGTTATTGAAAAAATAATGCCTCAATGCAGCGCCAACTCAGGTAAAAAGCCTGGGTCGGCGCTGTTTTTGTGCGCAGATACTCATTTTCCATGACTATATTCTTATTTATGAATGTTACAAGCGCTTTTTATCGATATTCGCCTGTTTTCGCCTCATTATTCATGATATATTTATTAATAAATCGGAGGGTGAACATGAAAAATATTGGGAAATTGTTTTCATTGGACTGGCGCCGGTTGGTGAAAAGTCCACCAGCCTTTTTATTGGTGCTGGCGTTAGTCGTGATCCCGAGTCTTTATTGCTGGTTCAATGTCTGGGCGCTGTGGGATCCTTATAGCAACACCCAAGCGCTGACCGTGGCCGTGTATTCACAAGATCAAGCGACGACTTTCAACCATAAGCAAATCGCCATCGGCTCAGAGCTTGTCGATCAACTCCACCAAAACAAGAAACTCGGCTGGCGCTTCGTGCACTCCAAACAAGCCGTCACCAAAGGCGTGCGCTCTGGCAAATATTATGCGGGGATCGTGGTGCCGAAATCCTTTTCCAAAGATCTGTTGACCATCGTGCAAGGCAAAGTGCAAAAGCCAAAACTCGATTATTACGTGAATGAAAAAATCAACGCCATTGCCCCAAAAATCACCGCCAGCGGGGCTACCACGTTGCAGTCGACGATTTCCACGCAATTCGTCGATACCGTCGCCAAAACGCTGATGACTGAATTCAACCAAGCGGGCATTCAACTGGATGATAACTTACCGATGATCCGGCGTTTTGCCAGCTTGGTAACGTCGACGAACGCCCAACTGCCGACCATCGAAAGCTATCTCAAAGAAGTCGAAGCCGTGCGTGCGCAAGTGCCTGACTTGCAACAAAAACTCAACACTGCCAACCAAATGGTCGCTTACTTGCCTGCCGTTAACCAAATGGCCAATAAGTTAGTTAACGCCCAACAATACTTACCACTAGTTGATCAAGGCGGCCAACTGGCTGAACAGGTGCAAGCCAAATTACCAGAAGTCCAAGCCGCGGGTTCTCAGTTGCAACAAGTCAATGCCAACTTTGGTGCCTTAGAATCAGGCGTTGCCAAAGCCGTCACTGTCACCCAACAAGGTTTGTCAGTGATCGATCGCGTCGATGGCACCTTGCCAGATCTCACCCAATTCGGCCATTCTGCTCAAGCTGCAGTGGCGACGACCAAAGATCAAGTTTTGCCACAAATCGAATCCGGTTTAACGGTAGTACATGATGCCACCACTGCCGGGTTGACCTTGATCGCCACAGCCAACACCCGCTTAAGCCAAGATTTAACGACCTTGAATCAACATTTAGCCACAATCGATGCTGACCCCAGTGCCAAACAAGCCGTCGCCACCATCGCTTCTGGCATCGCCACGCGGCAACAAGCCACTGCGCAAAATGCCGACAAACTGGCGACTAGCCTTGAGCAGTTGCAATCAAGTTATCACGCGCTACATCAAGATGCCAATGATGCGACGCTAGATCACGCCATTGCTCAGCTACACGCC
Organism: Lacticaseibacillus salsurae; assembly: GCF_045862175.1. NCBI lineage: Bacteria > Bacillati > Bacillota > Bacilli > Lactobacillales > Lactobacillaceae > Lacticaseibacillus > Lacticaseibacillus salsurae. Next base: position 55,209 of record NZ_BAAFZI010000012.1, read on the forward strand.
ACCAGCACGATCGCGTCAAAACTCGCCACTCAAGCGCAAAACCTCGCCGCCTTGGCGCCAACAGCAACGACGGCCCAATTGCAAAGCCAACTGAGCCAGCTGAAAGCGACTGCCGACACCTTCACGCAAGCCGTCACCACGTTGCAAAATCTCGGCTTGGACCAAAGCGTCACCCAGTTGATCACCCAATTCAAAGCGGCGCTGACCTCCGCGGACACCACGTTGTCAGCCATCAACCAACATGTTTTGCCGCAATTGCCAAGTTTGTTAGCCAACACCAAAACCTTGTTGCAACAAGCGCAAAGCGTGCTGAAGAAAGTCCAAGCGCAGCTGCCGGCAGTGAAAGTTGAACTCGCCGATGCCAACACCTTGTTGAATGGCCATATGAGCCAGATCACTGGTGGCATCAACACTGTGGCGCAGCTGTATCAAAACGATTTCCCAACATTGAAAGCCAAACTCGCCACTGCCACCGCTTTTGTGCAAAACGACCTGCCTGGCATGGAAAAAGAGCTCACCGCTTCGCTTGATTTGGCCAACGCCAAAATGCCGGTGTTAGTCAGCGGGTTAAATCAAGCACACACCTTGATCCAATCAGACTGGCCGACGCTGAAAGTTGCGATCCAAAAAGGCGCCAGCGCGATCAAGAAAGGTGAACAAAACATCGATCTGTCAGCTTTAATGAAGTTATTGCGCCGAGACGCGGGCAAAGAAGCCAACTTTTTAGCAGATCCAGTCACCTTAAAGGAAACCGATCTTTACGCGATTCCAACCTACGGGTCACAATCGGCACCATTTTACTTAGCGTTATGTATTTGGGTCGGCGCCTTATTGCTAGGGGCGATATTGATCACGGAATATCACTTGCCGGAAAGCTTGAAAGCCGCCACAGTCAAACAGCAATTCGTCGCCCGCTGGTTGACCTTCGTGGGGTTAGGCATGGCACAAGCGTTGATCGCTGCAGTCGGCAATATCGTCTTGATCGGCACTTATGTGGTAGACAAACCGCTATATATCGCCATCGCCATGGGGCTTTCGGCAGTGTTCGTCTCGATTCTGTATTCGCTGATCGCGTTATTTGGCAATATCGGTAAAGGCTTGGGGATCATTATTCTGGTGTTGTCGATTTCCGGCGCCGGTGGGAACTTCCCAGTTGTCTTATCCGGTAAATTCTTCCAAATGATCAATCCTTGGCTGCCTTTCACTTACGCCGTCAACGCCTTGCGCGAACCTGTCGGCGGGATCTATTGGCCGAACTTATGGTCTGATCTGTGGCACTTGGCCGCATTCGGGATCGGATTCTTCTTATTGGGACTGTTTTTGAAAGGCCCGATCCGCCCACTGATCGACAAAATGCACGCCGTCACCAAGAAAAGTCAGATCATGGAATAACCAAAAAAGGTCATCACCTCATTGACACCGGGTGATGACCTTTTGAATTATCCACTGCATCAAAATATTTATCATTTCATGCCAGTAGCAGTTATTAACATACCAATATTTTCCTAGTATGTACTTTAAACGGATAATCCGGTAAAATATGGTTTAGCAAGAAGCGATATGAGCGGTGGTCTCCAAATCTTTGAAAGAAGGTGGTGCGATGGCAGAATATGCCCATCACCCTGAAAGAAAGGAGGCCGTTTCTTTTGTTTATGATCTGCTGGGACCACCTGGCAGTCATCGCTTTCATCTATATGGTCGCACAATATTGCGTGGCGCTGGAATACAGTGCTCGCAAAGCGACCAAACTGGTGCGTACTTTGCGCCAGTTGATGGAAGAAGTCAGAAAATTCTGGCGAAATTAAGCAAACGAAAAGCCGCCATCCCGTTTTCTCGTCGGTTGATGTCGGCCTAAGTTTGTAAAATATCAATTGACCATCGCTCTTTAAGCGATCTTGCTAGGACCCATTGTCCCGAAAACGTCGTGTTGGCTGCACGGCGTTTTTGCATACTTAATTATAGCATCTCAGCGCGCGAAGTGGCAAGACGCAGCGTACTTTACGCCAGCTGATGGAAGAAGTCAGAAAATTCTGGCGAAACTAAGCAAACAAAAAGCCGCCATCCCGCTTAGCGTCGGTAGATGTCGGCTTAAGTTTGTTTAAATTCCACTGACCATCGCGCTTATTGCGATCTTGCTAGGACTCTTTGTCCCGAAAACGTCGTGTTGACCGCACGGCGTTTTTGCATACTTAATTATAGCATCTCAGCGCGCGACGTGGCAACGACATCTTCCGTTGACAATTTCTCGCCAAGGATGATAATTTTATTCGGACAGATGCACCATTTGCTGGCGATCATTCTGATAGTCTACGTCTTGGGATCTGCCACATTCAATTCCATTTTGATAATGCGCCAATATCCCTAAAGAAGGAAGCGGTATGATGACGTCATTGATCTACCAACCTTTGTCGACTGAGCAATTGAGCCAGATCGTCACCAGACACCTGGGTGACCACGGCACTTATCAAAGCCGGATGGCTACCGGTGGACTTTTTAATACCACTTATCGCCTGACGTTTGCTGATCAGCGCCAATTTATGCTCCGAGTCGGTCCCGTGCGGCGGCACTTGCTGTTGCCTTTTGAGCATCATTTGATGACAGGCGAAGCAGTCGCAGATGCACACTTGCGCACGGTTGGCATTCCCTGTCCGCAAATAACTGTATGCGATCTTAGCCGAACCGTGATCGACCGTGACTATATGCTCTGGCCAGCCTTACCTGGGAAAATGCTCAGTACAATGTCGCTCAATGCGCAACAAAAACATCAGCTATTTTGTCAGCTGGGGAGCGACTTAAGCAAAATGCATGCCATCACCATGCCATATTTCGGCCGCGTTGGCAGCATAGCATGTGATGGCCCTCGGTTTGCGAGTTGGGGTGCCTTCTTGATCAGTGAATTTGACATCACCGTCGAACTGCTACGAGCACATGATTTATTCACTGTGCCAGAAGCAAACCAGTTAAAGCAGCTTTTTGATCAGGCGCGACCGCTATTTGACGAGATCCGGCGTCCGGCACTGATTCACGCCGATCTTTGGGACGCTAACATTCTGGTAGCGTCAGATGGCAGCCAAATCACTGGGATCATCGACGCGGATCGTGCGATGTATGGGGATCCAGAGTTTGACTTTTCCGGCGGGTGGACTCTAGATCCGTCATTCTTCAAAGGCTATGGCAAACCATTAACTGATACCCTCGCTGCAAAACGCCGCCGCTTATTTTATCAATTGTTTTACCGCACCTTGGATGCCTATGTTTGGCAAGTTGAATACAATGAACCTACGCGGTATGAAGCGACTAAACAGGTGGTGTTGCGTCTTGCCCAACAACTAGCGAACCCACAATGACCAATACAATCACGACACGCCCAAGTAGCCAATAGTCACCTACCTGAAAAAATCGAAATGATTATGATTCAATCCTCAAAGGCGATATTATTATACCAATATTTTCCTAATATGTACTTTTACCAGATAATCCGGTAAAATATGGCTTAGCAAGAAGCGATATGAGCGGTGGTCTCCAAATCTTTGAAAGAAGGTGGTGCGATGGCAGAAGATGCCCATCACCCTGAAAGAAAGGAGGCCGTTTCTTTTGTTTTCGATCTGCTGGGACCCCCTGGCAGTCATCGCTTTCATCTATTTGGTCGGACATTGTTGCGTCGCGCTAGAATACAGGGTCTAAAATTTTTGGTGTTGAAGAGTACTTCAACGCTGGAAGTTTTAGGCCTTTTTAGATAACACAAAAACACCTACTCCCTCCAGTGTTATGCTTTAAGCGACCAAACCAAAAGATAAACGAGG